>JAFGPJ010000114.1 GCA_016936275.1 Sedimentisphaerales bacterium | reverse complement strand
CTTCAGCGCCTTCCCGACGTTGCAGGGCGGCACGCTCGTCGACACGTTCAACGTGACGGCGGCGACGACGGCGGACCTGAAGGGCGGTGACGGTGTGGATGTGTTCAATATCGGCGCGGTCTTGACTGGCTCGGTTGACGGCGAAGCTGCTGGCGGGACGCTGTCCGGCTCACAGATAGCCGACGTGGCGATCACTGGTCCGAGCGGCACAATCGGCGTGAGCGGCACCAACGGGGGTGTTTCAGGTGGGTTCAGCAACATTAACACCATCACCGGTAGCGGCGCAGGCACGCTAACCGGTTCGAATAATGCAAGCACCTGGGCATTGGGCGCTACGAAGACCTACACTGATGCTGCAGGTGTAGCGACCTTCAGCGGTTTTGGCACGCTTCAGGGGGGCACGGCGATTGATACGTTCAACGTAACGGCGGCGACTACGGCGGACCTGAAGGGCGGCGGCGGCGTGGATGTGTTCAATATCGGCGCGGCCTTGACTGGCTCGGTTGACGGCGAAGCGGGAGCTGACACTTTCACCGGCGCGGGTGGCTCAATCAGTGGTGCACTCACAGACGCAGCGGGAACGAGCACATTGAATGGCACCATCACGGCTGGTTCGGTTAATCTAACCGGAGACGTGGTGCTGGGTAGCACTACGTCGTTGAATACATCCGCCGGCGCCGGCAATATCAGCTTCCAGGGTACCTTGAACGGTACGACGGACTTTGCGGAGGATTTGACGTTAACGGCAGGGACGGGCAATATAGATTTTGACGGTGTAGTAGGCAGCACCACGGATCTGGGCGACGTAGTAATAGTGAGTGCTGCGAATGTAACGGCGGATGAGGCGTTTAATGCCAATACGCTGGATGTAACAGCTACCAACATTAGTATGCAGGACGTGACAACAACTGGGTCACAAAGTTACAACGGAGCAGCCAGTTTTGGAGGCGACCTTAGTGCTGTGGATATAACGTTTAATAATGCCATAACGGCCAATGGAACCGGAAATCAGACATTTGACGCGGGGACAGGCACGCTGTGGGCCAGGAGCACAATAAACAAAAGCACGGCTGGGAATCTGACCCTTGCCGGCGATACGCTGATTAATCTTGACGGTGCGGTTACTGTAACCGGCGACCTTGAATTAGACGATGACACAACCGTGGCGGATGGTTTAACACTGACAGCGGGTAATGACTTGAAATTAGGCGCGGGCAAGACAATAACCGGCGAGGGTGATTTGACGCTGGCGGCGACTGCGGGAGGAATAACTGAAAAAGCCGGTGATGTTGATGACAATGTTCAAATTGATATGGCTGTTGACGATAAAACTCTCACGCTTACTCAGAATGATGCGTTAGATATGGATAACTTCGTTGTAACTAATGATGAAGACACGGCTCTCGATGCTACGAGCACGGGTGGTTCGGTTACTTCAACATCGGCTGATAGCTGGCAGTCAATAACTGCGAGGGCAACTGCGACGACGGGGGGGCACAATATTGAGCTATCAGGCAGCGGTAATATAAACATTGCTTCGGGTGGCTTGGTATCTAATTCCGGCGGCGTAAAGGTTGTATCTACAGGAGGAACTATATCCATCTTAGGTTCCGGCACACCAATAACTGGAACTTCAAATGGCACTACTACTGGTGTTGATTTACCTGTGCTTTCCGGCGGTGGTAAAGCGGCTATTGTTATTATCAGTGAGCAGCAGGATTTGACCATAGGTGCAAATGTTACTTTGACTGCAAATGGAACGTATTACTGGCAGAGCAGCACATACGACGACCGGGCAAGTGTTAACTTCAAACCAGACGGTCAGCCGATTGATATTGCGATTTACCTGGGCAGTTATGATGTTACAACGGGAACGACGGGAGGGGATGCGACTGTTGATTGCGGGGTTTCGATGGCTGCCAATAGCACAATGGTCGTAGATGCATTCAATAAGGTGGATATAGGAAGTAACTTTGAGAGTTCCTGGTCGAATGGGCAGGCAAACGGATTGGAGTTAGTTTCACGGATAATAGGTATTATTGAAGAGGCCACAGGGTATCTTCCTTATGTCTATGAGGCACGTGGTAACACGCTTCCATCTTTTATGGATGCTGGTCTGGATACTTACGTGCTGCGTGGTAGGGTGTTATTAGCAGAAGTGCTTGCCTCGGTTAGCGCCGTTCCGATTGCGGTACCGGTAGGTTTTAAGCTGGAAGAACGCCGGGAAGTGGAAGAGGAAGATAAAGATGCCCTGACGCAGTGGTTGATTGAGGAACTTGGAGAAGGTAACGTTCAGATATACCTGGCAAGGGCTTATCAGCCCACACTTAATACCGACCTGCGTCCATACAAGGCGGCTGCAAAGTTAAAGGACCTGACGGAGATTCTGAAAGATGAAGGCGGATTAAGAGTGACTGCCCTGGTTGAAATAGTCACCAATTCTTTAGAAAAGGGGCCTGTAACCGTAGAGCAGATAAGAGGGAACAAGGCAGCAGGACAGTGGCTTGATTCTTTGGCCGCTTATGTAAGTATTCTTAACACCGAAATTGGATTGGCAGCAGATAAATCAGTGGATATAGCTATGAAGAAATATGGTTCGGGATTGAGGCCGGGTGGAGAACAGCGAGTCGCAGAGTGGGTCAGGAGATATGTGAAGCCGGCCGGCGTCTAAAACGTCAGATTTTTCAACGCAAGTATGCAAAGAGGGACGGCTTCGGTCGTCCCTCTTTGATTAGGGGCTTAATTTGGCCGGCACAATTACCCGAAATCCTACATCAGAATCTTGTCCCTTAAAATCATATTTAGAGTCTGGGGTAACATATTCCAGTGGGGCCAAACAGGAACCGCCGCAAATTACAGTCTGCGTATTTTTTTCATCACTACTGCACCATTCCCATACATTGCCAATCATATCATAAAGCCCCCAGACATTAGGTTTAGTAGTTGTGGCAAGCGGCCAAGCATAGTTGTAATCATCTTCTTTACAAACAATCTTTGTTGTATCAAGAGTGTTATCTTTCTCAAGCGACTCCTTCTTCACTGCTCCTATCGGACAAGGCGCCATGTCAACAAGAGCGTTGATTGTGGTGTTATACTCGTTGGCTGCACGCTGCCAGGAGGCGGCTCTGACATGAGCATAGAGCTGAATCTGGGTCAGGTCATTCCCCCACGGATATTTAGTATCAGCACCTGCTCGGCAGGCATAGCTATACTGTGAGGATGTGGGCAATTGTCCGCCCAGCCAATCAGCATAAGAAGTTGCTCCACTAAAAGTGACCCAGACCACAGGAGCGTTCTCGCTTTGCCTGCTTACGACAAAGTCCCCGTTTGGCTTGTCGTATTTTATGGCGTTGCGAGGATAATCAAAGCTGGCCCAGGAAACGAGCTGCTTCCTGCCTTGATCAACAAACAGCGTCCCACCCTCAAGCTCCCCAGTATCCTTCGCACCAATATCTTTTAGAAACAAACAATATTGAGCATTAGTTATTTCGTGTGCGGCCATATAGAACGGCTCAGGATTGTCTCGGCCAGCCGGGACGAATGCCAATATGACGCTCGAGTCTTTAGATGACCTGATATATTTAGGCCAACCCATATTCTTGGCGTCACTGGCGTTGGTAGTATAGAAAAAATCCGTTCTTATGTCGTTCCACTTGGGAACATGTGCCGGCACGAACGAGTCATTTTCATTTTTGGTCACCGGTTCAAATGCGCGCAAACTCACCTCCGGCGAAAGAATTACCTGCCCGTCCGTCAGGTTGAGATACTTACAGTACACGGGCTTGAGCTTGTTCTGTATGTCCATGAGCTGTTTCCAATAGTCCTCACATTTAAAAATTTCGGCTTTGTGCTTTTCAATTGCGGGCAAGTCAAGCATGTTCTCGACATTTGGTTTGACCGCCTCGAAGGCGGCCCGGAGCTTGTCAGAATCATCTGCATCAGGCGCACCGGCCAGCTCCTTTTGAATGTAACTCATTGTGGCGTTCCATGTATAACGCTTGTCGGAGCGAGGGTCCGTCTCAATTATGTGATACTCCTTGATTTCTTCGAGCCATTCCTCAAACGTTTTTGTGCTGAGAACGGCCTGCGGCCTGTAAGGCAAAAGATCCGTGCGAAACTTTTTACTTTGCCAATCGTCGCTGGTCACAAATTCGGCAAGTTTCGTCGCAAGGGCTTCGAATTCCTTGATTTCACTCAAACCCGAATCAGGTCCGTATGGCTGAAATTTGTCAAATTTAAGGAGCACCTGGTCCTGGGAGCTATGAGTCGTAATCACAGCTCTGTATCGCTCAGTGTTCGCTTTGCGGAACACTTTTTCACGCTCGATGCCGGCGTTGGAGAGCATCTTTAGAAGCTCATCTCCACGCGATTGGTTTCGCCCTTTGATTGCGTCGAATTGTACTTTTAGTGTTTCCTGGATTTTTTTATCGTTTTCCCAGTCTTCGGCCTGGTTCGGCCAGTGTGGGTCCGAAAACGCACCGAGTCTCTCCCAGGCGGCATATACCGCCTCTGGTCGGGAATGAGGGTCAAGCGCTGTCGCTGCCAGAGCCATCCTGTCGCCGGACCGCCTGACCTCCACCAGCTTCTCAATCCTGGATATTAGTTCGTTGAGTCCATCACTGATTCTCCGGTCTTTGAGGATATCCTTGTCTTTCCACGTCTGCCATAATGAGCTAATGCTTTTCTGGATTTGAGGCAGGTTGTCATCGAGGGAATAATAAAGTTCGAGTCCACCCGCAATTGCATTAAACGCTCTAACGATTCCGGCCAGATTATCCCGCCACTGTCCGAATTCAGAGTACTGCTTAAGACGAAGGTTTTTGAACGCGGCCTCGTTAATATCCGGCACGGCATCGGTCAGTGGAATTTTTTCGACTATGCGGTTTATCCTGTTTTCCCGTTCCTGCTCATAGATTTGTCCGAACCGTCGCTGCCAATCCTCTTCTCCCATTTCCGCGCCAACCTGTAGAGGCAATTGCGTCTGTATTTCTTCGTCCAATGCAACAAGGTTGTTATTTGCCTCATACATTTTTTGTCGCAGCTCAGCGTACAACTCCAGATTCTGCTCGATTTTAGAGAGGGGGTAATTTTGTAGAAGCGCCTTCTTCACCATAGTCCATTTCTCAATAACCTTATCGGATTTCGCAGGAGAAAGCGCCTCCTGCTCCATTCGCTTAACATAGTCTCTCGGCAGTTCTCTCGCCCGGAGAGCCCTTTCTCGGAGCTCGTCAAGCTGGGGCTTATATCGGTTGATTCCCTGCTTGATGTCCTGCTCGTTTTTCGTTATGCCCCTTATTGACCTGACCTCGTTAATATTCGGCCTCAGTTCGTCCAGTTTCGTGGTGCACGCGGCGGCCTCCTTAGGATTTGAAATCTGTCCTTCCTTGATATAATCCTCAATTTGGCGGACGAGACCGTCTATCTCATCACGAGGGTCGACCCGCAGATAACGATATCCCTGAATGATTTCAAGCCTTTTTGTGAAGGTCTCCATCGTCAGAGTTCCTACATTGTCATTACCATGGTCCTTGACGAACGTCTCACGGTCGATCGCTTTCTGCCAGTCGCCTCCAATGCTTCCGGCGAGTTTGCCCGCCCAATTGTTTATTTCCCGCAGATTCTCACTTAGCTTACTAAGGGGCTCTTCGCCAGCATCGCCAAGCCCCAATGCGGCTTCTTTGTTAACAAAACCGTCGTCGAACTCGGCCAAAATTGGGTCCCCCAAACCCGTGATTGTTTTTTGATATTTGGCGATATCGTCCATATACCCCCGAATTTTTTCCATTATGCCTCGACGGTGAAGTTCGAGCAGCTTGTCCACACTTTCGGGAATGGTTTTGTTGCCTGGTCCTGGCTGTACGGCGTCAACGAAATTCTGGAGGTATGCGGCTGGTCGCTGCCAGCCGCGTTCATAGAAATCTTTTGCGCCCTCGTTTATCCGGCGCAAAGGGAGCCATGCTTTGTCCGTGTTAGGGTCAAAGAAGCTCTTAATATCCTTGATAGCCAACACCGCCTTTTCCGTTTTGCGGGCATCAACTCCGAGCAGTTCTTCTTCAGCTTTTGGTTCCTTTAAATCATTAACAGTTTTGCTCTTTTCGACAGCTACTCTGTCAGGATAGGAAGCATCTCTGATTTTCTCCAATATCTTCGAAAGGTCCGGGTCTTCCCGCCACTGTTTCGCCCGTGTATTGCCCTTGGGAAGTCCCAGGGCCTTGTGGAGGTCGTCCACCCAGCCAAGATACTCGGAACATAACTTCCTCCAGTCTTCTAATTGTGGAGGCGGGGGCGGTTTGTGTAAAAAGAACCATAAAATGATGACGCTCATAGCGACCGTCAGACCTGCCGCGATAATATAACGGTGTGTTGGGATTGGCTTTGTTACTTTTAATTTAGACAGCTCCTCAAGGAAATTCTCAATAGTCATCGCGCCCGGTTTGGTGTATGCGTTCAGCAAGCGATTGCACAGGTTTCTCCAGTCGTCTGCCTGCTTTCCAAGTCTTGCCCATTCTTGCGTCTCAGGCACCTGCCAGCCGATAGACACAGGTGATGGTCGGTGCATTACAAACTGATAAATGAACTCCGCTATGGCTCGCAAATCGGTATCCCAGTGCACTTCTGTATCGATTTGTTCATCCGGCAGCGGGTCGGTCAATACAACTTTGGTTTGTGAGAAATCTGCGGCTCCGGTAATGAGAACGTTGGCGGCCTTGAGGTTCCCGTGTGGTCGTGAGCACGCCTGCTTCAATTCAATCAGGCCTTTTGCAGCCGACTCTATAATTGCATGAAGCGCCTGAGCCGTAAGCTTAACGCGACCGTCTATGAGTTGCTGAAGTGAGTGGTCATACTTATTTGTAACATAGAATGCGCCGTCAGGAGATAAGCCCTTATCGAAAATGGGTGCCCAGTGTTGCGCACCGCTGGCGGAGACCTTTTGCTGAGTCGATACACTACTGAGGAATAAATCAGATTCAGCCTTGGCTCGCTCTTTTTCCAAGAGGAGAGCAGACGGCTGAAAAACTTTAACGGCGAACTTCTCCTCTGGGCTGTCTTCAGCCCGCCCACTATACAATATGATAAAGCCGATTCGGTAAAGCTCACGAACGGTCTTGTAGCGACCAAAATTTGGCATACTTTCGTGACCGGAAAAGAAACAAGATTCTAATCACAGTTTTTTGACTTTGAGATGGTTAAAGGGACAACCTTGCCGCTTTCGATGCTGATATTGATTTCTCTCTGTAATAATCCCCAGCATTTTGAGTCCAGAGCGGGCAGCCGCACGCGCCTTGCGTCGGCATTACCGGGCATGTCGGAAAATGTGCCGGGCAGGTCCGCCAGAACGAACAGGTATTCCGCGTTCCTGTCCCGCCATATTTTTTGAATCGGATGCCTCGGGCTGAGAATCTGCTTGCAAGCCCCTTGTCCGAATTGGATGGCCCAGGTATAGTGCTTGGCGCTCTGTCGCACTTGGTTTCCGGGGGTCCAGTAATCGGTCATAGACATCTGCTCCCATAGGTCCTTTTCGAATCTGTTGATTTCTACCAGATGGACCTCAACCGATTTCCTGCAAATCTCATCGGTAGCAATTACGTTAACACGCCTGCCAATTTGGCATCCTCCTGCCAGAAGAAGATTAACCAAAAGCACCGCAAAGACGTGACCTTTCAATAATGCTTTTCTCATTGTCAATCCCTTTCAATTCCCCACAAATGTTTACCCGACATATTTTTTTTGACGCTTTTACGACAGATACCTTTGTATGACATCGGCAACTTCCTGGTTTGATTTCCAGTCCGTTATTATAAGGCCGCGAGTTCTTAATATAAGGTTATCCAGATCGGCCATAGTTCGTTCAAAAACCTTGTGGAGACCCCCTTGTTGGGCGTCGCCAAAATCTTTGCATTCACTTTCCGGCCCCGCCCCTGGGAACATCCGCAGGATTATGGCCACTGTCTTCCACCACAACTCGTGTGGAATCAGACCAAAAGCTTCGTCAGGGGTCATTTTGTCAAAAGCTAAATGGTGCGGCCCCAGCGATTCAAGCCATCGGTTGTCCTTGCTGAATATATCGCTAATACGGGCATCCAAGCTGGTGGACGCATCTGAATCAGTCCGTGTTTGGCGTGAAAGACTGAGAATTTCATCAAGTGCCACGGGCAAAGTCGTAGTATCATCAACAAGAAGAACCCTCACTGCTACGACCGCCAGTGAGTACAGGTCACAGGGGGTGCTCAAAAGCGGTATAATCTCGAACGGAATGCCTGGCATGGGCACTCCTTCGGCGGCGTGCAAATCCGAAACCTCGACATCATTAACGCTCTGTGTGACAGTTCGAAATCGCCACTCACCGGCCGCCATCGCCGAGTCCGCTTCGATATGTGCATACAGATTTACGCTGCCATGAGTAAGGTTAAGTCGAAACCAGACGAGATCGCGACTGGCTATCTCGATACGTTCCTGGGTTGTAAATGTACCCTCAACGATTATTGCAACGTCGGTGTCGGGCAAGACCTGCCTTATACGGACGGATGCATGTCCTCTGGTTGGCAGAGAAATAATCGCCGGCCGATATATCGATGTTCCGGGAGCGGACGATTGCAGATAATATTGCACGTCGGTTTTTTCGATTGCCAGTGGAATTGCGTCACCTGGGTCGCTAAGCACCGGCTTGGCCGTCCATAAGAAAGGCAGCCCACGTCCGGGCTCACCGAGCTTAATCTGCCAGTTGTTCGGATTGATGTTTAGAAGCGGTCGTTGGAGATGATGCACCATCGAATGAACGGAAGATACAATGTCAGCGAGCAGTCGAAGCTTTAAGTGAAATGTCTCGACCAGTCGCCCTCGCCGGCCCTGAGAGTCCAGGAAAAGTCGGCCATTCGCAATCAAAATGGTCTTGTCCTTCCTCAGCGCGTCAACCTGTTCGCCGAGGTCAAGGACCGACCTTCCATGTTTTAGCCCGTCCCATATACTGCCGCTTAGAATATCAATGAAGGTCTCCAGCCCGATGGGATTGTGTTTCTTTACCAGCATCAGACCCGCTCCGGGATTAAAGGGGATAATCTGCCGGGGGTCGCCGCAAATCTCGGACATCGGTTTTGTGAAAGCGTTCGTTGGTGCCCCCGGGGTAACGGGAGCAAACTGTGAATCAGTGCCCGCCGCCGGTATGTATAGGTAGCGATGCAGCGAACCGCAATAGCTCGGCAGGCCCTTCTGCTGTAGCAAACCTTCATCCTTGCACAGCTTCCACGGTGCGCCGGAATTAGTATCAGTCGGATGGAGCGGCGAACATGTAGAGATGTCTAAGAACATCGGCAGGGGATGCTCGGACTCCCAGCCGGTTTTCACCACCACTCCCTCATCGAGCTGTTCAAATGCCTGACATTGCTGACGCCATCGGTCATCCAGCATGGCGTTTGAAAGCGACTGGCGATATGCAGACGCCCTGTCAATTAATTGCCCGGTATTCTGAACCCACAATTCCAGCCACTCATGAATGCATCCGCAAATGTCAATGACGCACCCCATAAACACCCTGGCGTCTGTTGTGTCCCGGATGACGACGAGGTGACCGCCAACAGGGTCGGGGTCGGGTCTTATCAGGACGCATATTTTTAATATCGCCGATTTTTGGTCTTCTGTGATGGGTATGGCGACATAGCCATTAGGTACTGTTTTAATACGGTTATAGGTATCAGAAGACGACATAGTTAAATTACCTTAATAAACCTGACTGTCACTATATATTCGCTATATCCAGGACCTCTCAGGGTCAGCTTGAACTAATTCTAATCGCAGGCGCTTCCCTGTCAAGCGGTATATTGATTTTGCCTGTGTGGTTTTTTGGGGGCGGCGTTTACAGCCGGGATTTGATTGTCTCGCCTTGATGTGCAAAGATTACCAAACGTTCTTGAGTATTTTCATAAGTTGTGTTACAATTACCGCTGAAATTGCTTTCGCTCAAGATGATAAACCTTAGCTATTTTGAAAAAAGAAACATTCAGGCGTTTCTCGGCAGAATCAGGTTCCGTTATGGAGTGAAAAGTTATGCCTATACAGAGCTCTTCGAGGGGGATGGATTTTGAATTTGAATTAGGCGCTCAAACGTCATTTGCACCCCGCAAGGCCATGGAAAACACGCCATTTTGCATAGCCGTTCTTTCCGATTTCAGCGGACGGGGCAACCGCGGCTTGTGCGAAACCGGTCCTTTGCTTGCTGCCAGTAGGCGAATAGCGGTTGACGTTGACAACCTGGAGAATCTGCCTAAGCAGCTTGGCTGCGAGCTTAATATACCCGTAGGCGGTGGGGATGGTTCTCGTATAGCAATTGGATTTGGAGAGCTAACCGACTTTCACCCGGACCGGATTTTCGACCGTCTGGAAATCTTTCAGAAGCTAAAGATGCTCCGAAATCGCCTTCAGGACCCAGCCACGTTTGCCGAGGCGGCTTCGCAGGTGCGGTCATGGCTAATGGGTGGTCAGGAAGCCGGCAAATTAGAGGCCGGAGAAACACCAGGCACTCCGGCAAAAGCAGAACCCGACGCTGATACAATCGAGCGACTGCTTGGAAAGCAGCCGGGTAAAAAACCGTCTTTCAGTCCGACAGGCCGACAAATCAATATAGAAAAGCTCATTGCCGAGGTCGTAAAGCCCTACATCGTTCCCGCCACCGACCCGCAGCAGCCAGAGCTTGTTGCCCAGGTTGACCAGGCCATCAGCGGCCAGATGCGGGCGATTCTGCATCAGCCGGACTTCAAGGAGCTTGAGGCGGCATGGCTGTTGCTTCGATTCATAGTCAGCCAGGTCGAAACAAACGAAACGCTCAAAATATATATAATCGACATCAGCAAGGCGGAACTGGTAGCGGATTTGGCCTCGCAGGAGGGTCTGCAATCAGCAGGTATATATCGGCTTATTGTCGAGCGAAGCGTCGGCGTCCCGGGTGCAAATCCCTACGCCCTTTTGGTCGGCTGCTACACCTTTGACCAGACCTCTGAGGATATCGCCTTGCTGCATCAGCTTGCCCAAATTGCCCAGGCCGCCGGTGCGCCATTGGTCGCTTGTGCTGATTCTCACTTTGCCGGCTGCCCGTCGCTTGCCGCCACGCCCGACCCGAATGACTGGCAATGGCAATCCAGGCCGGACGCCCTAAAATTATGGCAGCAGCTTCGAGGCACGCCTGAGGCCGCCTATATCGGCCTATTGCTGCCCCGGTTCCTGCTGCGCCTGCCTTACGGCAGCAAGACCGACCCCGTTGAGCGGTTCAGTTTTGAGGAATTTTCGCCTTTGACCGGTCACGAGCAATATCTATGGGGCAATTCCGCTGGCTTATGTGCCTGCCTCTTGGCCCAGGCCTTTAGTGAATTCGGCTGGAACCTTACAAACGGCCTCGGCTGCGACCTGTCGGGCTTGCCGATGCACATATACGAGTCCGATGGCCAAAAGCACGTTACCCCCTGTGCTGAGACAATCCTCACGGAGAGGGCTTTTGGTATCCTTATTGACAAGGGGCTTATGCCGGTAGTTTCCGTAAAAGGCCGGGATTCGGTTCGTCTCCCCCGTTTTCAGTCGATTTCCTCTCCCCTCGCCCCATTAGCCGGCCCCTGGCGATAGTTGTGGGGTAATCGCCGTCAGCCGCCAATCATGACGGTAGGGCAGCCGACAACGATAGAGCCGCCGTGAGCGGTCGTATCGCCTATGCGTGCGGCGGGCATCATTCCAATCATTACCGTAGCGGACCCTTTGGCTATCACATCCGGCGGCCCGACGCAGGTGGCCATATCACCAACCCGTGCGGCGGGCATCATACCAATCAGCACGGTCGGGCAGCCCGGCGGCAAAATTGGCCCGCCGACGTGCGGAATGGGCGGTACGCCCGGTGTTTGCATCGGGCAGACGTGCATATCACCAACTCTTGCTGCAGGAGGCATCTTATATTCTCCTTCTATCTGCCTTTTTTTTCTTGGGCTCTACCAATTATATCAAAAACATATCATCTTGACAAATGCCCTCAGATGAGTTTCATGGTGGATGGCTGGGCAAACCTTAATCGTTGTCACTTCTCTTTAACGCAAACACTTGGTTTTCACTGTGGTAGCTTGTCAAGACGTACCAAGGCATTTTGTAAATTAGCTTTGCGAGTTGGGTCGCTCTCAATCTTATGAGCCCGTTCCAAAATAAATTTAGCAACTTCTGCATCCGTAGCGTAACGGATAACTTTTACCGCCAAATCACGACGAACATCATTTGTATCCTTTGCGAGGAGCTCGACCGCAGCCGGTACAGATGACCATCCAATGGTTATTAACGCCTCCATAGCCGGATATTGCTCCCAAAGCGGCTCAGGCCCGCGCGTTGGTTGTCCTCCAGGCGTAAAATCGATACGCTGAATAAGCTCCTGAACGCCGTCTGAGAGACGGTGGCGCCCAATAAGATATATCGCAGCTGCTTGCACGTTTTTGGATTCACTCGTACCTATGTGTTTGAGAAGCACGCCAAGCAGTTCATTGCGCTGCTCATCTACTTTAGAGAGAAGTGTCATCTTGGAACGTTCGTCTAACGTATCCATTCTTCTCATTAAGTTCATCATTTCCTGTTCTATCACTTTCACGTCTCCTTTCTTGGCGTTGTTAGCATGGCAACCCACCATAAAAATATTCAGAACAATAACACTTAAAACGCTTGCCCGAAAGCCCATAATAATACAACCTTTTCCTTTCTCCCAATAAACGGATTCTATGGATGGAAGTGCGACTTGTTGGGAAGGGCTATACTTCCTGTACCGACGTCCTTCAGCGTTACCTGGGGCGCCTTTGATTTGTCCCATCGGCCTTTCCAATACCAACCGGCTTTGTCCGAACAGACGTCTCCACCCCATTCGACCCATTGTTGAAAATTATTATATGTTTCAGCATCATTGGTCCCAAAAGCTGCAATGTTTGGAGCATCCCTGTCATAGATTTTATCATCGGCATCCGGCGTTAATTTCTGATATACGGCATACGACGTGTCATCGACCCAAGCTGTATTCCAGTAATCACTAGTACTATTTCCAGGTTTGGTTTTGTTACCATCATCCCAATCATGGCTCATACGCTCCCGCTTAAAGGCCCAACCAGACTTAACGATGTTGTAAACTCCGGCTGGAGAGATTTTAGCAACGGGCACTATCTTTCCTCTTGCCTCTTTGCCTCCATTATAGGATTTGGCGCCTAGATTTTCTGTGCCATCATAATCTGCCCCAAATTGAACAGCATTTTTGGGTGTGGTGCCGCTTGTGAGGATAGTGACTTCAGCCCAGAGAACCCAAACGTATAAATCGTCTTTTACCCCTCCCAATTCGGCTTCGACGTGGTACTTTTTACTATCGGAGCGAGATAATTTCCTTTGATTGAGTTTACCTGGAACGGCGGCGCCTGAGTCACCCGACCACTTGATTTGTTTCCAGGCGTCTTCGGTGTTTGGGCTGGTCGTTGCCTCCACAATCACATCATCGGTTGCTTTCTTGATACACGCCCAGTTTTTGGCGCCAGTAACATTGGTTTGAGCAGCGTTCTTCGTTACAGTGATATTAACCAGTTTGGGCTTGAGAGGACATCCTTTTTCCGTTGCACCAACAGACGTTGCTGGTTTTTTTTCAGCAGCTGTTTTTGCTCCATCTTTATCGCTACATCCTTCCGGCATAAGTATTCCTTACTGCTTCCGTTTGTAATTCAAGTCAACCATTTGTTGAGGAAGGTCATACTCTCGGTGTAAAGCCGCTCAATCTTTGGCGTCTGTTCTATTAAATCCTTGTTCTTCAAGACCGCAGTTGTCCAGGTAAACTGCGGGTCGTGGTCAAACCCACTTCCCAGCATAAACATTAAGCCAATATATAAGACGAGACCTTTCTCTCCTGTGATATTGTAACGGCGTGCAGATTCGATACCACGCTGTACCAGTTGGTGCGAAATCGAATTCCCCAGGTGCTGGCATTTCTCCGGCCAAATGTTTTTGAGCTGGCTAATCACCTTTTGGTCAACATTTTCCAAGACCGCGTTTGAAAACTCACCAAAAGGAACTTCGCGGATTTTGCGAAGTGCTAATGCAAGGTAAAGATTATTCTTGCCGTTTACCCGGTCAAGATAATCCATCGCGATTTCATAGATTTTGTTAATTCGTATGACTGAGTCCGTTATCGTCTCATCTTTGAGGGTTGCCGCCGCCCAGGGAATCTGCAGGTCTGTATCGAAATTACTGCCTAACAGAAATACTAAATTTATATACAGGCATACATCCCGCTCTGTTGTGAAGCCATAAGTTTCTGCCTTTTCGATGCTATATTGGATTACCTTTCGGACTGTAGGTTCCCCCATAATTTCATAGTACTTAGGAAAATACTTTTTGATATGGATGACCATATCGTCCTCAAATCGTTTGAGCGCGACTTTTGCCAGCTCGTCATTTTGTTCTTTGCGAATTTTTAACATATTTTTTCTGCCGCTTATCTCGGCTGAGTAAAAGATATTTTTTCTGTTCGGACTTTCTCACCATCATACGACAGCCGCAGGAGCACAGACGAATCCTCATCCTCTACAATATAGTTACTCACGGGACCAAAAAGGGTCTTCATTTCTTCGGCGTTGCAGGTCGGCAGATAAACCATCAGTACCCGCGGGTCATAGTAGCGAAAATACAAGGTTTTATTCTCAGGACTGAGTACCATTAAGAACTTACGAAAATGCTGACGGAGTGCTCGAATATCCACATCAGCGGGCGTTATGGCGAATATGCCCCAGTGTTTGCCCCAGCCCTTTTCGCAAACTAATTTTGTGAAACGGTGGTCAAACTCCAGTTTGACTAAATACGGCGCGACTGAGGCCATATCCGGCTCGAGCTCGCCACGATACAGGCAAACGTTCTGCGGCTCGTATTCCCAGAGTAACTGCGGCAACTGCTCAACCGAAGCTCCGTCTAAAATCGCAAAAACATTAGTTTGTGGCTGCGAGAACAGATTTGTAAGAAGCGACTGAGCTACAGCTTTTTCATCCATCAAATTCTTTCCGACCAACTAACTTATTAACCGGCTTGCTGTTGTTTCTTTGCCTTTTCACATTCCTCACAAAATGGTGTGCCGTCCTTAGCCGCCTGTTGCATAGTTGTCGCCTGCGGGCTGAAAGTAACGGGCGTTGGCGGTTTGGGCGGTTTTGCCGGCTCAAGCTTTTCGCCCGGGTCGGCTTTATCGGCTTCTTTCGGGGCCTTGGCGGCATCAGGCGAGCAGCCCGAGCCGGCGCCAGCAGCGCCGCCGCTATTTATATTCACTAGGTTGCCTTGTATCGTTACGCCTGCTGGGCCGATATCAACAAAGCCACCAGCTCCTTTGAGCGTTAGCTGCATTCCGGCTTCGACAATTACCTTCATTCCGCCCTTTAGGTGAATCTCCATCCCTGCATCAAGGGCGTGCTTCATACCAACCTTCTGCTGCATATCCATACCCGCCTCAACGGATATGGTTCCGTTTATCTTTTCGTTCTGGTCTCCCTTGACCGTCAGGTGCTTATCGCCATCGACTTGTTCGAGCTGGTCTTTTTTAACTATCAAATGCCGCTCATTTCCAATCCATTCGAGACAGTCGTTTTTGACCCTGATATCCTCGTTTTTTTCGGCGTGTATGAAGATTTGCTCATCACCCTTTTTGTCCTCGAAGCGGATTTCGTTGAAGCCCCCGCTGCCCTTGCTGGAGTCGGATTTGAGCGTTGACATCGTCTTATTGGTCGGCAGGTCGTAAGGCGGCATTGCCTGGGCGTTATAGACCCGGCCCGTAATAATCGGCTGGTCCGGGTCGCCCTCGAGGAACTCAACAATAACCTCCTGGCCGATTCGCGGGATATACATCGCGCCCCATTTCTTGCCGGCCCAGACCTGCGCCACCCTAATCCAGCAGGAGCTGTTTTCGTCGGCTTTACCGTGCCTGTCCCAGTGGAATTGCACCTTGACCCGGCCATATTCGTCGGTGTGGACCTCTTCACCCGATGGACCGACAACCATAGCCGTTTGTGGGCCTGGAATTGAGGGTTTGGGAGTGATGCGCATTGAACGGAACTGCTGCGTTGCATCGATAGCAGCAAAGCTGCACGAATAGGCACAGGCGCCGCCTTTTTCCTGCGAGTAGAAGTCGCCGGCGTCTATATTATAGCTTGCAGAGGTAATAAGGTATTGCTTGTTCTGGTCGTCGCGGGGATGCTCGATGAAGTTGAACGTGCAGCCGGCACTAATGCCCCTGGCTTCGGAATCGGCCGTGGCCACCTCATACTGCGTGTGCATCTCCTCGATACGTTTCTTGGCATATTCGTCGCCGTCAGGGGATTCGGTGTATTCGCCGGGGTAATCGTATATCTCGAAGTCCGCCGCGGCGTGTTGTTGAATCAAGTTCGCCCTTGACTGGAGGTCCTTTTTAGTGTTCTTGAAGTCAAAATCCTTCAGGGCATACGAACCGGGCTGAACACAGGTTTCAACTATCCAGTCGGAAATGCACTTGTCGTTATCGACCTGACTGCCGTGGGGCCGGTATTTGATTTGGTCATAATCGGGATATGGCTGATGCGCGCTGGCCGAATCGGCCAGGACCAGCGAGTGTTTGCCGTTCTCGTGCTTGAAAAAGTAATATATTCCCTCCTGCTCCATAAGTCGGCTGACAAAGTTGAAGTCCGTCTCGCGGTATTGAACGCAATACTCCCAGGTTCGATAGCTGCTGCTGAGGGCGTCCTCAATATCGGTAAATCCAAGGTCTCGAAAAACCTGCTTGATAATATCGGGAACCGTCATTTTCTGGAATATACGACAATCAGCGGTTCGGGTCAAAAACCACAGCCATGGCACGACGGTTGCGCGGTATCCTGCCAATCGGCCGGCCCCGGCCGTCTGGACAAATCGGCTGATATAGCCGTTGAAATAGCGAATCTTGTCTTTTTCGAAAAGGTTGAGCCGGATTGTCACGTTCTGGCCGACAATGTCCTGAGGTTTAATCTGGTTATCCTCGCTGGCCAGTTCAAGATGAAACTCAAATGGCCTGCCAAGCTGCTCTGTGCCCGAAATGCTTTTAAGCAAAAGAACGTCATCCCCTAAAGGGGTCGCTATCGCAATCTCCCTGTTTTCCTGAGTTATTGCCATTGGGATTAACGCCTAATAAACTTCATCTTACGCGGAAAGCCGCCTGTTTTCAACAGCCATGTTCTTTAAACGTATTCCTTGAATTAATATCACAGGTATTAGTCGAACGAATAAGTAAACTCGCTGTCTTTGGTCCCTATATGCACGCGTTTAGCGATTTTACCTTCCATCAGCCGGGTCAGGAGCTCCTGGCTGATTTCCGGAAGCAGCGTATTGGTCAGAATGGCGTCCACCATCCGAGCTCCGCTTTCGAGCTCAGTGCAACGGCTGGCAATAAGCTCCACGACTTTATCATCGAAGCTGAACGGTATCTTATGATTCTCCCTGGTCCGACGCCCAATTCGGTTCAACTGGAGGCGAATAATGAGCCGCATCGTTTCATCACTAATTGGGTAGTAGGGCACGACAACGAGACGACCGAGAAGGGCGGCGGGAAAGACCTTAAGCAGGGGCTTGCGGAGGGCCTTACATATCCCTTCAGAATCAGGCCTCAGCTTCGGGTCTTTGAACATCTCCATAATGAGGTCGGTGCCGACGTTGCTGGTCAGCAGAATAATTGTATTCTTGAAATCTATCAGGCGTCCTTCGGCGTCTTCCATCCGGCCTTTGTCGAACACCTGGAAAAATATCTCGTGGACGTCGCGATGCGCCTTCTCGACTTCGTCTAACAAAACAATGCTATAAGGGCGCCGACGCACCGCCTCGGTCAGGACGCCTCCTTCGCCATAGCCGACGTACCCGGGAGGCGAACCCTTAAGTGTTGAAACCGTGTGGGCTTCCTGGAACTCACTCATATTGATGGTTATCAGGTTGCTCTCACCGCCGTACAGGGCTTCGGCCAAGGCAATCGCCGTCTCGGTTTTTCCCACGCCGCTCGGACCGACCAGGAACATCACAGCAATCGGCTTGTTCGGATTCTCCACGCCGGCACGGGATGTTCTGATGCGTTTGGCAACTGCCGCCAGGGCATGGTCCTGGCCTATTACACGCTGCCGAAGCTTGTCCTCCAGATGCAGAACCGCCTCGATATCATTCTTTACCATTCCCCCGACCGGAATCCCGGTCCAATCGGCAACCACTGAACCAACCGCTACTGCATCAACACAGGGAAGAATCAGTGGCCTTTCTCCTTGCAGCTCCCTGAGCTGTTTCTGCAGCGAAATGAGTTGTTTGAGTAATCCTTCTCTGTCCTCTTTTTCCTCCGCGTCGGCTGAACCTGCGGCTGCGACCTCAGCCGGCTGACTTGCATCGGCCTGACGCACGTCCTTGGCACGGTCCTTGGTTTTCTCAGATTCTTTTCCGGCAATCTCTGTCTTTTCGACAGTGCCCCCGCCGGTTTTGCGCAACCTGGCCCGAATATCCAGGACAGCATTGACCAGCTCCTTTTCTTTTGACCAGCGACCTTCCAGTTCGGCTAATCTTTTGTGTTCCGTTTCGAGTTTCTCTGTGTTTTCGGATTCGCGGGAACGGTGGTCCATTCCCATTGACGTTTCTCTGCCAATGATTTCCAGCTCCGTTTCAAGCGCCTGAATTCGACGCCGGCAGTCCTCCAGCTCTGGCGGGACGGCATGCTGGCTTATGGCAACCCTGGCACATGCGGTATCGGTCAAGCTAACCGCTTTGTCCGGCAGTTGACGCTCAGGGATATACCGGTGCGAAAGACGGACCGCTGCATCGAGGGCCTCGTCCAGTACCTGGACGAGGTGATGCTTCTCTAAGTTAGAGGCCACTGCTCGCATCATAATCAAAGCGTTACCTTCCGAGGGCTCTTCAACCTTGACTACCTGGAATCTGCGGGTAAGCGCCGGGTCTTTCTCGATGTATTTTTTATACTCCGCCCAGGTGGTGGCCGCAATCGTCCGCAATGTGCCGCGAGCCAGCGCCGGCTTAAGCAAGTTGGCGGCGTCGCCGGTCCCCGCAGAACCTCCGGCCCCAATAAGAGTATGTGCTTCATCTATGAAAAGAATAATTGGTTTAGGTGAGCTTTGAACCTCTTCTATGACTTGTCGAAGCCGATTTTCAAATTCGCCCTTCATACTGGCCCCGGCCTGAAGCAGCCCTACATCGAGCACACGTAGTGTTACGTCCTTTAGCGACGGCGGCACATCACCGGCGGCAATCCGCTGTGCGAAACCCTCAACCACTGCCGTTTTCCCGACCCCCGCCTCGCCGGTAAGTATCGGGTTGTTCTGACGACGACGCATCAGAATATCGATAATCTGGCGGATTTCCACGTCGCGACCGACAATAGGGTCCATTTCACCGCTTCGTGCCTTTGCAGTCAGGTCCACAGAAAATTTCGCCAATGCCTCTTGTTTGCCCATTGCCGCTGGCGCCATTTCAGAGGTGCCGCCGGCGGCTTCGCCCTCGGCTCGCAGCGAAGTGCCGTCGGTCGCAGACAGGGATTCCTCGGGAGAACCCCCCACAATTTTTGCGAAATCGTCGGTTAACTGTTCCAGTTTGATTTTGTCGAACTCCTTCGATATCCGCAGAAGAACGTTCTTGAGGCCGCTTGTCTTGAGGGTGCCCACTATCAGATGCCCTGTGCGAATCTGTGATTCACCGAATAACAAGCTCCCGTAAACCCACCCTCGTTCGACTGCCTCTTCCAGATGGCTCGACAGGTCCGAAATCGACGTCGCTCCCCTCGGCAGCCGGTCCAATTCCTCTGTCATATCCTTGGCGAGCCGGGAGGGGTCTATGCCGAAGTGCCGTATTATACGGTGAAGGTCTGAGTCCTGCTGATGCAGAATCTGGTGCAGCCAGTGCACCAGCTCCACGTACGGATTACCCCGCATTTTGCAGAAAATCGTGGCGCTTTCGATGGCCTTGTAACCTAAACTGTTTAGCTTGCCGAATAAAGATGTGCGTGTGATTTCAGCCATTATCTTACCCTCTACTATTTGACATAAGCCGGATTAACAGGCACCTGGAAATCAAGGCCTTTCCTAAACAGGCCTTAACAAACTACTTATATCAAACTATCAACTTCGCGTCAAAACAATTTTTATTTAATCAATCGAAGATGTTTGTGAGCGCTTACACAAAATACTTGACGCTATCCCCCGGTTATCTTTCTTGCACCTGTCATTGATTTTAGATAAAATACTGATTACGGTGTTAATGCGTTGTTTGCGAAATTGGTTTTCCCGAGATTCGACAGGTAGAATAGGGAGGCCGTTATGGCTACATACTATAACGAAACGTGGCATAATGCATCACCGAAACTACGCGTTCAACTGGCCGAAAAGCGCTACATTTTAGCAAAAAATCAGCTTGAGGAAGCACGAGCAGCAATGCAGAACTATGACGAGCAGCTTGCACCTTCGAACTCATATCGCCCGATGAACGCCACAGCACCGGATATAAAGTTTATCGACAATTTTTCAAAAAAAATGGTGGTCCAGGATTATCTCGAGGCCTTCAAAAATTATATTATTGCCAAACTCGAGTTCGAGAGACTCTCTGCGGATTCGAATAAACAGGAACTTTTGGAGGGCCCCAAACGTCCCTCATTGTCTTCTGGCGGACCTGAGCAGGGAGTACCTCGCGGGCCGACGGGGATGACTTCCCGGCCGCCTGTTCCACCAAAACCACAACCTCCTGCTGTTGTTGTTAAACCAACAAAAGAGGATATAAGAAAGGCGCTGCGTGAAGCTGAGCAAAAGCTGCTAAAGGGCGAGGACGAAACCGGCGCCCAATCTTGGTTGGAAGCGGCAAGGGCAGCAGCCGTCGAGATGTTAAAACGGTCCAAAGAATGGGCCAGGAAGAATCCTTCCGAAAAGGCGCTTCGCGGTCTTGTCGGCGATATTGCATCAGTGCAGTTGTTGGGCGGCGATGAAGAAGAAGAAAAAGAAGGAATGGACGCGGCGGTTGAATGTAACGGGATATTGAAAGATAAAAGCGAAAAAACATTTCGCAGCACGCCCACTAAAGAAAATTTCAAGAAATTGCTTGACAAAAAGGCCGACCACCAAGCCCTTGGCGGTTCAGAGGAAGACCCGCTTTGCGGCGTTAAACGTCTCCGGCCGCCGGGCCCACACACCGTTGCGCCGGGTGATACGCTTTCCGGCATATCTAAAATATTCTATGGTAGCGAGGGCTATTGGGATGTAATCTATCTTAAAAATTATGGCGTTATCGGCAATAACCCGGACTTTATTCTTCCCGGCGTTGTGTTGCAAATTCCATGATTTCGGCGATAGACTACCGACGCCCTTAACAAGTTTGCGGGGGGCACCGGCGTGAAAGCTGCACAAGGGGCATACATATCGGTGAATCGTGTCAGGTGGTACGAATTACGCGAAGCTGTCTTACTTACTCTTTTGGTTGACCGACGTGCAGGGATTTGAGACTGGACTCAGGAATCCTGACTGCATAAGCTTGCGGACGGCGGCCAGACAGGCACGCGTGAATTCTTCCCGATTGGTCTGTATCCGCTCGGCCGCTTTCCCGACAACCTCGCCTAATGTCCATTTGCCGTTGCAGCCGGCCAGAAGGTTCGCGATATACATATCCACGTTGCCGGCAAATGGGATGCCATTAACGGCGTAGAGGTGTTCGGCACGGATGACCCATCGGCCGTCCTCAACCACCAACTGATGTTCCAGACGATGGTTATTGGCGAAAGCGAGACGCTGCTGCAGCAACTGTCGGTCGTCGAGCGTCTCAAGCATATCTTCAGCCGCGAATATTCGCTCAATCTGGTCAGCCGCGGGTCCTGTACAGCGACCTCTGTCTATAACGTGTGCTTGGAACCAGTTTGAACTATTAGGTCTCTTTCGCATAATAATTGCGCCGGCGCTTATGCGCCCGATTTGCATCTTTTCGTAATACGCCATCCATTCATCCAGACGGCTCCCATACTCGGGTTGACTCCGTCCGACACAGCTTCCCAGCCATTCAGCCGCATACGTCAATGGGTCTGCGGACTTGAAGCTTATCATCCAGGCATCGCAGCCGGTCCTGGATACCCAGCTACGGGGCCGAGCATCCCAATCCGTATCATCGGAGTGATGCCAGTTAAACAATATACAGGCAAAACCGCCTGCATTCAGCCACTCACCGGCCCCGCGGATTACTTGTTCTGAGATGGCATCGCCCGGCATACCGGCGTCGCGGAAGACGAATCGTGACTCCGGGGAAATCACAAACGGAGGATTAGATACAATCAGGTCAAATTGTTGACCGGCGACGGGTTCGTAGAGACCGCCTTGGCGCCATTCAATACCGCTGATGTCATTCAGCATTGCATTGAATCTGGCAAAGTTTATCGCCCGCTGGCTGATATCCGTTCCGACGACATGCTCGGCGTGGCGTGCAGCAAGGAATGACTGTATGCCTGCGCCGCTGCCGATATCAAGAGCGATTTTAACATTTCGGCGAACAGTTAAATTAGCCAGCGTTACGGAAGCTGCGCCTACGCCAAGAACGTGGTCTGCAGAGAGCTTGCGGTGGATTTCCGGTCCGAAATCGCTTGCCAGCATCAGGTCATGATATGGCGCCAATCTGGCAACAGACCTTATTTTGCCGTTGTGCCGGTTTAGTAGGCCGATTGCTTCAAGGTCCTCTATGTCAAGCCCTGACAAGGACTTACGAGCAATGGACTCCGGGACCGATAGTCCGAGCCAGAATAACCGCACAAGGATATTATATGGGCTGTCTGTTTTTACGCGCCTATAGACCACATCCACGTCTTGCCGTTCATGAACACACGATATACCCAGCGTCTCGGCCAGCGCCTTTTCACAGTAGCCCGCGTCCTCAATTACCCTTTTGAACGTCTTGACGTCGAACCGCCTGTCCAGACAAAAAACTTTTGTGTTTTGGGTTTGTGCTGCAATCTTGGCTCGCGATTTATCTTTATAGTTTTTTGCCATAGTTATTATGAATGAACCGATATAGAATCGATTTGCTGTGAGAATAGTCCATTCATTTGACGAACGCAACACTTTATTCAACTTTTCTATGGAAGCGTTATATGCGGGTGGAGATGCGAGATGCCTGGGGTAATGCGCACAGCTTCAGGCAGGATAATACGATATAGGAATTTGACTACAACCTATTTCGCTTATTTCGGGCTTGGGGCTGCTGAGTGTATCTGATTCGGTTAGCATCACTTATATGTAATTCGCGCAGCCACGATTCCCCTTGCGGCGGCTTCGGGGATTTCATACAAGAAGGCGGAATCATTGTTTGCGCTTTTGACTTGACTGGTATTCTGCACCCAGTCAAGGTCTTCTGTATACCGGGCACTGAAAGTACATGGTGCCTCTAATATAGGTTTGAACCACCCATATTGATTGTACCCACTGACGATTGTTGTTTGAGTTGCTACGCCGGCGTGTGCGGTTTGTTTCCCGATCTGGAACGCCAGTATCGACCCTCTTGTGAGAACGAGGTCGCCGGCAACAGGCCGATGTTTCTGAATCGCTTTTTTCAGCATCAAATTGAACAGTTCCTGGCTTTTGACGGCGGTATTTTGGGCAATATTGGTAGGGGGTGCATAACCATAAATTTCGTGGAGCACCCAGTATATCACTGAAGGAAGGCAAGCCGGACGAAGCTGCTGTATTCCAATATTCCAAAATCCGTCCGGGATATTTCCCACGCGATCCGCCAGTGCTCGATGTACTACGGCCCCCTCGCTGAGCGAGAATTGAACGCACGGCATCCCCACTGCTCTTCCGGTCCTGGCCACGATAGGGGCCAGGGCCTCGGCCTCATACTCCAGGGCGTCTGCTGTTGAACTTACCTTCATTCCTGTTCCCGGCTCCGTTAATCGACCGGAGTCCTGCTGCACCACATGGATTAGTTCGTGGGCTATCAACTCCCTACCGCTAATGGAGGCGGGGTCATATGCGCCTTGCGCGAAGAATATATCCCTACCTACCGTAAAGGACTTCGCAGTCAACCGGCGGGAAATCTCGTCCGCTTCGGGACCCGTATGGATACGCACATCACTGAAATCGTAGCTCAAACTCGCCATCATCTGCTCCTGCAGGGCGCCTTCCAGATGCTGGCCACCGCCACAGGCCCGTTCAATGGCGGACTCCACTTCTGGGGGAACTCGCCCGCCCTCAGGCCCCACCGGCTTGATGTCCGGCTTTATCCGAGCTTCTTCAGGCATATTCTGCCACTGAACCAGCGGTTCCAATACCCAGAACAAACACAAATTATAGTGACTTGTCATGACTTTGCCTCCAAATTTAGGAAGTTTAGAAACAAATTAGGACTATTTTTAACCACCAGCAGACGCCAATGTGATTTGCACCATCTCGAATAGATGCTTCCTCGAGGCACAGTAGTCGCACTGGCACTTACATTCTCGCCGGGGGCGAATGTATGTCAAGGGGAATTTGTCGAAAGATTTGCATTTTATCCTGCATTGGCTAAGTGTGGTCCAATGAATTTCACCGGGGGTGGCGCAACCAACATTTTCTCTTTGTCTTAGTACCATTATGGCGCACTCAGCGGTAAAGATTTAGCGGCAAATCTTTGCCCAAAAAAAGAAAAGAAGGCGCTTGACATCCTGTGCCAACCGGTGTAAAATCACAGACAGTCGCAGAGGAGCCTATAGAAGGTTTCTATTCTGGAAGACTTCGAGGCAGTGCCGGGGTACGATAAAAAACTGCCGAGCCGGCCATTAGAATGCTAAGATGAGCAAAATGATTTATTTGTGAGCAAGGATTTATGGCTGATTTTGACGGCGGTTAGAGGAACTCAGAGTTTTTCGTCTGACGATTCGATTCGAACGGCCAACGTAAATGTAAGTTAAGCCGATTGAACCGTCAGCTTAGTATGTTACAACGGTGTTAATCTGGTGGAGAGCGCATGGCCAAGATTGATATCCAAAACCTGTTAACCGAGGTGAGCGCTGAGTCTCCTTGTGGTGAAGACCTCTCATACGACCAGTCTTATCTTGCTCTCGAACGCATGGTTCAAAAAAAGCCGACGGGCAGCGTCTTGGGCAAAGAGGAAGTTGCGGAGGAGCCGAACTGGCGGGAAGTTAGCGAAAAAAGCTTCGAATTGTTGAAACGTTCGAAAGACCTCAGAATCGCAATATATCTTACACTTGCACTCCTTAAACTCGATGGTATTCCCGGCCTGCGCGATGGATTGCTTCTGCTGCGCGAGCTGCTGGAGCGTTTCTGGGACAAACTTTACCCTCAACTTGACGTGGATGATGATTACGACCCACTTGAGCGAATAAATATTCTGCAGTCGTTGTCTCCGGCCACCGTCAGTGTTCAGGACCCGATGAAGTTCAGGCAGCGACTTCTGGAAGTCCCACTGTGCAACTCGCCAAAGATGGGCAAATTCGGTCTCAGAGATATCCAGATTGCAAAGGGAGAGATTACGGTTTCGGGCGACCAGCAGGCAAATGCACCTAAGATGTCGGTAATTGATGCGGCTTTTCAAGATACCCCGGCTGAGCATCTGCAGGCAGCATCACAGGCCACCGAAGAGGCCATTGGGCATGTCACCGCCATAGAGAAGGTGTTTTCGGAACGTGCTTCCAAAGGGCAGAGCCCCAACTTTAGTGGTTTACAGACGCTTCTGGGGAATATCCACAAGTATGTTCAGGGACACCTGGCTAAAGGTGCCGCAGGTATGAATACAGAGCAGGGCGGAGCAGTGGATGCCGGGGAAGGAGGCGCAAAAATGTCATTGGCAGGTGAGATTGGGTCTCCCAAAGAAGCCATTTTGGCCATGGAGAAGATATGTAATTATTTCGAGCGGCAGGAGCCTTCCAGTCCGGTGCCTCTGCTTCTGCGAAGGGCGCAAAGATTGGTTTCGAGAACTTTCGTGGAGGTCATTGAGGATTTTTGCCCGGATGCCATGAATCAGGTTGAGGCCATTGGCGGGATTAAAAAAACGGATTCTGATACCGGACAGCCGGTTTAGAGACAGGAATTGGCAGGTTTATGGATGTGAACAGTCATCGGTGCTTATAATATTTTTGAGAAAGGGGAAAGAACATGGCGAAAAAAAGCAGTCAAAAATTCATAGCTCGCAACCGAGCACCGCGTGTGCAGATAGAGTATGATTTGGAACTGTACGGCGCAGAGAAAACGGTCAATCTGCCCTTCGTGATGGGCGTGATGGCCGATTTGTCCGGCAAGCCGGCCGAGGCCTTGCCGTCGGTTGCAGACCGAAAATTCCTCGGAATCGACGTCGACAATTTCGACGAACGACTCAAAGCAATGAAGCCGAGAGTAGCATTCCAGGTCCCGAACGCATTAACCGGCGAGGGCAATATGAGCGTTGACATCACGTTTGAGAGCATGGATGATTTTTCCCCGGCGGCGGTAGCGCGTAAGGTTGATGCTTTGAACAAGCTGTTGAAGGCTCGGACGGATCTTTCAAATTTGTTGTCGTATATGGATGGTAAAAGTGGTGCGGAGGAACTGATGGCCAAGGTCCTCAAAGACAAGGCATTACTGACGGCCCTGACCTCTGCGCCGAAACCAGGAGCTGAATCCGCCGAGGGCGGTAAGGAGGTGAAGTCCAATGGTTGAAAATCAAGAACAACAAAGACAGGCCGCCGGTGCTGAGGGGGTAGCCATACAGCCGAATGAGTTCGAGTCGCTCCTTAAGAAGGAGTTTAAGCCTAAATCGGAACATGTCAAGGAGACCATTAGCTTGGCGGTGCGAACCCTGGCTGAGCAGGCCCTGGCGGAGACATCACTCGTTTCCGAAGATGCAGTCACGACAATCGAGGCGATTATTGCCGAGATAGACCGCAAGTTGTCCGAACAGATTAATATGATAATGCATCACGAGGATTTCCAGGCGCTTGAGGGCTCATGGCGAGGTCTGCATTATATGGTAAACAACACTGAAACGGACGAAACACTGAAGATACGTGTGCTTGATATCAGCAAGAACGATTTGGCAAAGACGATAAAGAAGTACAAAGGCACTGCCTGGGACCAAAGCCCGCTTTTCAAAAAGCTCTACGAGGAGGAATACGGCTCGCCGGGCGGTGAACCATACGGCTGTCTCGTCGGTGACTACTATTTTGACCATAGTCCTCCGGATGTTGAGATACTTGGCGGAGTGGCCCAGATTGCGGCAGCAGCTCATTCGCCGTTTATTAGCGCAGCCGCTCCTTCATTGATGAACATGGATTCCTGGCAGGAGCTCAGCAATCCTCGTGACCTGACGAAGATTTTCCAGACGGCCGACTATGCGCCGTGGCGTTCTCTGCGTGAATCCGATGATGCCAGGTACGTTGGTTTAACAATGCCAAGGTTTCTCGGCAGACTGCCTTACGGCGCCAAGACAAATCCCTGCGAAGAATTTGATTTTGAGGAAGAAACGGCGGCAGGCGACCATTCAAAATATCTCTGGACCAACGCGGCGTATGCAATGGGAGTGAATATCAACCGTTCGTTTAAGCAGTTTGGGTGGTGTGCGAATATCCGCGGAGTTGAGAGCGGCGGATTAGTTGAAGGGCTTCCCTGCCATACTTTCCCAACCGATGACGGCGGTGTTGATATGAAATGCCCGACAGAGATTGGTATAACAGACAGAAGAGAAGCGGAATTAGCCAAAAACGGCATGATGCCCCTATCGCACTGGAAGAACGAAGATTTTGCATGTTTTATTGGTGCACAGTCGCTGCAAAATCCGGCCGAATATGACGACCCCGATGCGACCGCAAATGCAAATCTGGCGGCGAGGCTGCCGTATCTTTTCGCAACGTGCCGGTTCGCACATTACCTCAAGTGCCTCGTGCGGGATAAGATTGGCTCTTTCAAAGAGCGCGAGGATATGGCGACATGGCTCAATAAATGGATAACAAAATATGTTACAATCGACCCGCACGCCTCAGAGGAAACTAAAGCCCAGTATCCTCTGGCGGCGGCAGAAGTTGTAGTTGACGAGGTGGAAGGAGACCCTGGCTATTACTCGGCCAAGTTTTACCTCAGACCTCATTACCAGCTCGAAGGTCTTTCTGTATCGCTGCGACTGGTATCCAAGCTGCCTTCGGTCAAGAGTGGTAGTTAATATTGATTAGTTGCTATGCCTAACATGAATGGAACGCCTGAAGGCGTTTTTGTTAGAAAAATTAAGAATGGAAAGTGAGTTGGTTATTTATTAAGGAAAGGAGTTGATAAAATGGCTTTTGATGCGTTTTTGAAAATTGACGTAATACCGGGTGAGAGCACCGACGACAAGCATAAAGATTGGATTGAGATATCGTCGTTCAATCACGGTCTTTCTCAGATGTCATCGGGGTCGAGAAGCAGCGGCGGCGCCGCCTCTTCCCAGCGGTGTGACCACCAGGATTTTTCTGTTGTAAAGGCACTCGACAAATCTTCGCCGAAGCTGGCATTGGCTTGCTGCACTGGAGAGCACATCAAGAAAATCCAAGTGGAGTTGTGCCGTGCGACGAAGGACAAAACGAAGTATATGGAATTTACGATGTCGGATGTGATTGTCAGCAGCGTTAGGCCAGGCGGCTCGGCAAGCGGTGAAGCGCTACCTGTCGAAAGTGTAAGCTTCAACTATGGCAAGATCGAATGGATCTACACCCTCACCGACCACGCAACCGGCGCACCCAAAGGCGACGTTAAGGCCCACTGGGACACGAAACAGAACAAGGGTGGTTAATACTGCCACATTCACGGGTTATTAAGGTTAGCTGGCTCGTGCGCCGAGATTGGAGAAGCTGGTGTACTGTGCCCAGCGACAGGGGTAGATACTATGCGAAGCGAAGAGTTTTTGCAGGCCGGCCGGCTTGATGATGCATTGACTGCTCTTGAAGCTCAGGTTCGTGCCGACCCGGCCAATGCCAAACTCAGGGTCTTCCTCTTTCAATTGTTGTCTGCTATGGGCGATTGGGAACGGGCCCTAAGTCAATTGAACATCACAGCGGAGCTTGATGCCATGAACCTGCTTATGGCTCAGGTTTGCCGGGCGGCAATCAATTGTGAGGCGCTGCGGGCTGAAATCTTTGCCGGCAAACGCTCACCGCTTGTGTTTGGCGAGCCGGATGAGTGGATTGGCTTATTGGTGCAGGCCAACCAGATGATTGCGGAAGGGAAATTCAAAGCGTCGCAGAAACTGAGAGAGCAGGCATTTGGCTTGGCCCCATCTATTGCTGGTTCTGTTAATGGTGTGGCTTTCGACTGGATTGCTGATGCTGACACCCGACTGGGACCGATGCTGGAGGCCATTTTTGACGGCAAGTATTATTGGGTGCCGTTCACTGCCATCAGGCGGATTAAGATTGAACCGCCTGCTGACCTTCGCGATGTGGTCTGGATTTCGACCTATTTCACGTGGGTCAATGACGGTGAAACAGCGGGCCTGATACCGACGCGGTATCCGGGCTCCGAATCCAGCAAAGATAATGCTATTCGACTCGCACGCAAAACCGAATGGTTGGAACGACCGGGGGAGATTTACCTTGGCCTCGGACAGCGCATGTTTGCCACTGACAAAGACGAATTCCCGCTGCTGCAGATACGACAGATAGATTTGAATCACCCGGAAACAAAACAACAAGGTGGTGAGGCAGCCGATGGGTGAGCTTGCGCCAATGGAGCATCTGCAGCCGTGCCTGCTTGACCGCCTCACTGACGATGAACCGGAGGTGAAAAAGGAAAGCCGAGACCAACGTATAACATCCTTGCGAAGATACAAAAACGCAGTGCTTCGTGACCTGGCGATGCTTTTAAACTCGAAGGCACATCCCCTTGGTGATGAAATATACGAATTCACTGAAGCGGTGCGGTCGGTGCTGAATTACGGCATACCGGCCTTGTGCGGTGCAACTATCTCAGCAGTCAACCCAGGCGATTTTGAAGCACAGGTAAAGCAGGCCATTTTGAATTTTGAACCTCGAATTTCACGTAAGCAATTCACCGTTCGCATTATCTCCCCGCTGGATTCGCAATACATACGTACTATTTCGTTTGAAATAGAAGGCGAACTGTGGGCGCAACCCTTGCCGGACCATCTTTATGTTAAGACAGAAGTTGACTTGGAAACGGGTCACCACAAATTGAAGGGTGAGTCAGGTGGATAGACGGCTGCTGGATTTGTACAATTCCGAACTTGCACATCTACGCGCAATGGGAGCTGAGTTTGCGAAGGAATTCCCCAAAATTGCGGGCCGTCTCGGCGGACTGGACGAGTTTCAGCCGTGCCAGGACCCCTTTGTTGAACGCCTGCTTGAAGGTTTTGCATTTCTCGCTGCGCGGGTGCAACTCAAACTCAATGCAGAATTTCCCAGGTTTACTCAATCCTTGCTCGAGACCGTCTATTCCCACTATCTGGCGCCAACGCCGTCTATGTGCATCGTCCAGTTTGAACCGGACTTAAACGAAAAGGGATTGGCGGATGGTTTCCTGATTCCGCGTGGTTCTTCACTCCATAGTCTTCTGGGTGAATCGGACCAAACCAAGTGTGAGTATAAAACCGCTCACGATGTTACTCTTTGGCCCATCAAGGTGAGCCAGGCAAATTACTACACCCGTGAGTTGCCATCGCTTGGACTTCCAAACCTGCCCGACGTTAAGGCCGGAATAAGAATCCGAATCCAATCGCCGCCGGGACTTCCAATCAACCAGTTGAAAATAGATTCTTTGACCCTGCACCTTGTCGGAGTCGGTGAGACCCCGATGCGTTTGTACGAACAGTTCTTTGCTAACACCGCGTCAATTGTGGTTCAACCGGCGACCAAACCCATAAAGTGGCAGAGGACACTCGACGCTTTGTGCATCCACCGTGTGGGTTTTGAGAATAAACAAAAACTGCTGCCCTACGATGCACGGTCTTTTCAGGGATATCGACTGCTGCATGAATACTTCGCGTTTCCACAACGATTTATGTTTGTTGAGCTTGCCGATTTGGGCGGGGCAATCCAGCGCTGTAATGAGAACCAGTTGGATATCATTATATTGTTTCGAGAGTTGAACGCCGGACTTGAAGGGGCGGTGAGCGCTGACAATTTTCGGTTATTTTGTTCACCTGCCATAAACCTTTTTGAGAAGCGGCTGGACCGCATACTTGTATCAGATAAATTCTCTGAGTTTCATGTTATTCCGGACCGAACCAGGTCGCAGGATTTCGAGGTTTACAAGATTACGAAGGTCGTTGGTTATGGGGCCCGGTCAGACCAGTTGCAGGAGTTTCTCCCTTTTTACCTCGCAAAGGACTCGGGAGACAGTAGTACCGGCAGCTATTATGTTGTAAATCGAGTTCCAAGGTCTCTGGCACAGGGACCGGGGCTTCGCGGGCGAAGGTCGAGGACTTATGCAGGCAGCGAAGTTTACCTGTCTCTTGTTGATTCAACGGGCACACCTTATAGCGATGATTTGAAACAGTTGGGCGTGGAAGCTCTGTGCACCAACCGTGATTTGCCCCTCCATATGCCAATTGGACTGGGGACCTATGATTTTACTATGGATAAGACCGCGCCATACACCTCGATTCGTTGTTTGGGAGCTCCAACGGCGCCCAAACCCTCTTATGCCGAGGGTGAAACTGCCTGGCGTATCATTAATCATTTGTCGTTGAATTATCTTTCGCTCACTAATACCAATGAGCACGAGGGTGCGTCAGCTCTTCGCGATATTTTGCGACTGTACGGCAGCACCACTGACCTGCAAACTCGCAAGCAGATTGACGGCGTTAGGTTCATAAGCTGCAGGCCGACCACTCGCAGAATTATAACATCTGGCTCGATAGCATTTGCTCGCGGACTGGAGGTGACGGTAACTCTCGACGAAGCATCATTTGAGGGAAGTGGGGTGTTTCTGCTTGGTTCTGTTCTTGAGCAGTTTTTTGCAAGATATGTTTCGATTAATTCCTTTACCGAAACCGTAGTGAAAACAATTGAACGTGGAGAAATCATGCGATGGGCTATGAGAGAGGGGCTTCGTTCTATTCTTTGAATAAAACATTGCACAACAGGCCTTACGATTTCGACTTCTTCCGGGCCGTGAGATTGCTCGAATGCGCCAATCCAAATCTACCGAGGATAGGGCAATCACAGAGGCCGCAGGATGACCCCGTCAGGTTTTGCCAGAATGTGTCTTTAGCTTTTGCGCCATCATCTCTTTGTGCCTACTATGAAGCCGGAGACGAACATCCTGCTCGTATGCTCGTTAACTTTTTCGGGCTTCTCGGACCAAACGGGCCTATGCCTTTGGTCATAACCGAATATATCTACGACCGATTGCGCACCCATAAGGATGTAACGCTTGCAGCATTTCTTGATATTTTTAATCATCGCATGACATCTCTGTTTTATCGCGCATGGGCTTGTAATCAGCAAAGTGTGAGCCGCGACCGGAAAGAAAAAGACACGTTCGCGGGCTACATAGGCAGCATATTCGGAATCGGTACGGACTCATTTCGAAACAGGGATGCTGTGCCAGACATAGCCAAACTTTACTATTCAGGGCGTCTTTTCTGCCAGACTAAGAATGTGGAGGGACTGCGAGAGATTCTACAGGATTATTTCGGAATAAAAGTTGATATAGCACAATTTATCGGGCAGTGGATTGAGCTTTCGCCGGCGCATCGCTGTCGGCTCGGGGAAACTGCTGAAAGCGGCAAATTGGGGTGCACATTGGTTGTGGGGGCGCGTTTCTGGGAGTGTCAGCAAAAATTCAGGATTAAGTTTGGGCCTATGGGCTTTTCTGATTATCAGCGCATGCTGCCGAAGGGCGAAAGTATTAGCCGGCTTGTCGCATGGGTCAAGAATTACGTCGGTGATGAATTTAGTTGGGAACTGCAGCTTATATTGGTTGCTCGAGAGGTTCCGCGTATTTGTTTGGGTAAAATGGGCCAATTAGGGTGGTCGACGTGGCTTGGCAGCGGGCAGTTTGAAAAAGATAAGGATGACCTTATTTTGAGAAATCCGGCGGTTTAGCAGTATTTACGGAGATGCAGTGCTCGGCCAAAGTTATCTTTGCGACCATATTTTAGTTGACAATGCTGATTAATTGAAAATGATTGTTTTCATTTAGATACCTATATTCCGGCAGGGCCGAAAGATTATGTCTGAGGTCAACAGTGAAAAATTGGAAAGTCATGTCCTTGAGACGGCAAACCGTTTTCGTTTGATACTGGTGGATTTCGCAGACGAGAGCGAGCAGACGAGAATGGAGTATCTCTGCGAGGAGGTTGAACGGGCACTTAAAACGGTTCTACCCGACCAAAGAAACGAATTTTTGAAGAAACTTATGGTTAGATTTCCTGTCGGCAGCTTCGGCTCCAAACCCCTGCAGAAAGGCAAGGCAGCCCCAAGTGCCCCCGTGATTGAGCCGGATAAGCTTAAGGATGCCGAATTTCTTGTTCGAAACCTGTTAGCGATTGCCCCGACACTTTCCCGCGAGCGGAAGGAGCATGTGGTAAAAAGTTTGCACAAGGCGGGATTTACGCTGACATCGAAGGCCCAAGGCCATTATTCCGATGAGTCGGTCCAACGGTTGAAGGCCGCGATTCAGGTCGGCGACGGGCGGAGTGTCGATATCGACCGGCTGATGGAGCTATCGATTCTGCTCGCGAATTTTGTATGTAAGCTTGAACCCCTGGTTTGGAATATATGGCGCACGTTGTCCTCGCGGTCGAGCATTCGTCAGTCAGTTAGTATGAAAGACGCTATGGGGCGGTTTGTTTTCAAAGACCCCGATGCGTCTCAAGAGCAAATTGACAATGAACTGAAGGTGCTCCAGAGGCTTATAGCTGCGATTATTACGGCTGTCGGTCGAGTAGGTAGTCAGTTTGCTAAGAATCATCTTGCAAGATTTGCGCCATCTGAGATTTCGGCCCTCGTCAAAGTAGAGCGAGGCAGCGTCTTAATCAGCCACGAAGTGAAATGCTGGCGAAAATATCTCGAACTGGCCGGTGGCCTGAACGAAGATTCCATCGAGACGGAAATAAGGAATAATATTGTTGGTTACGTGGAATCTTTGCGGAAAGGAATGGGTCTATGACTTTAATAAAGGGAAATAATCTATGACGACAAAAGGCCAAATTCACTGGTGTGAGGGCCTCTTCCTTCAGCCGCATCATCTTCAGTTCATGCAAAGGGGTATCGTCGAGAGATTCATACAAGAGCGCCGCCTCGGCCTGAGCTATCCGTACGGCGTGATAGAGGCAAGGATTTCAGATGATGAGCTGGAAAACATGCGGGTCTCCTTTGATAAGCTTCGGGCTATAATGCCCAGTGGGCTTGAAGTAGATGTTCCTGACAACACTAATCTTCCTTCACTTGATATCAAAGAAGCATTTGCATCGGGCAGCAGTCCACTAACCGTAGGCCTTGGTGTGCCGTTGTGGTCGCCTTCGCGGGGCAACGTTATCGAGAAGGGCACCGGGGAAGACTGGCGGGCGAAGCGCACTTATAGATTAGCCGAAATAGAGAGACCCGATGAAAACACAGGCGATAACCCACAGCCAATCTTTGTTCGCCAGATAAATGCGAGACTTTTGCTGAACAATGATGACCGCTCCGACCTTGAAGTGCTGCCGTTGATTAGAATCGTCCGCGGGGTTGCTGAGGATATGGAATTGCCCCGGCGGGACCCGGCATTCATTCCCCCGTGTATGGTTATTAACGCCTCGCCGGTTCTGAGAGAACTGGTGAGGGATTTGGTCAATCAGGTCGTGGCCAGCAGGAACGAACTGGTCGTTCAAATAAACCGCGGGGGATTCAGTATTGAAAACATGCGTGGTGTGCAATTTGAGCAGATGCTTCGTCTGAGAACCCTTAATCGTTTCAGTGCTCATCTTGGCTCTCTCATTAAGGCCCCTGGCGGCGTTACACCGTTTGGAATGTATTTGATATTGAGACAACTGCTTGCCGAGCTTGCAGCCCTGCGTCCTGACCGTGACCAGTTTGAGGTTGCCGAGTATGACCATGATAATCCCGCAATTGCTTTCAACGAGATTTCCACTAAAATTCGCGGACTGCTCAAGGGCGTGGTCCGGGCCAGATTCCTTAAGGTTGCCTTTACAATGAATCAGGAGCAGAAAATTCTGCTGGCAACGCTAAGCGACGAGGCATTATCTTTGCCGAATGAGTATTTTCTTGCTATAAAAACGAAGCAGGACCCTTCGGAACTGGCGAAGCTGGTCCTTGACCGCGATAAGTTCAAGCTTATGCCGCAGAGTCTTGCAAGTCAGCGGATTTTCGGGGTCCAGCTTGCCCAGGAGTTGTATCCGCCTGTCGAGCTGCCAGCACAGATAGGCCTTCATTATTTTCGGCTGATGCGCGGCGAAAGCGCCCGGCTGTGGGAGCGCATAACACAGGAGAAGTCAATCGCTGTGCGCTGGCCGGGGATTGATTCATCTGATTTCGAAATAACGTTATATATGACTGTTCCAGATACGGAGTCGTAACCTATGACACTTTCTGAATTGTGTGAGCCGCTTTTCCAGTATGTTTGTCGTCTTATCCGGGCGGCACAAAAGGGACGCAGTCCGGAAATGGACCAGGTGCGCAACGATATTAAGAAAATATGCGAAGAGATGAAAACAAGCGCATCTGACATTGCCGAGCTTAGCGCTCAGTATGATAAGGTTGAATTGCCTCTTATTTTCTTCGTTGATTTCATGATTAAAGAGAGCAAACTGAACTTTGCAGCTGAGTGGTCCGAGCTTGGCCGTGAAAGAAAACAACTGGCCGGGGATGAAAAGTTCTTTGACCTGCTGGATGAGACCTTGGCTGACCCAAGCGATGCCGCAACAAAGCGGCTGGTAATTTTCTACATATGTATTGGCTTGGGCTTTACGGGAATTTATACCGGCCAACCGGAAGACATCCGCAAATTAATGTCGAAAATTTCGTCTCGCATCTCGGGTCAGATAGATGCTGACGCAAAATCTCATGTTTGTCCGGAGGCCTATGAAAATGTGGATTCAAGAGACTTTGTTGAGCCGCCAAGCGCGAAGTTAGTGGGTATAGGAATTGCCTTGATAGGGCTAATCGTTGTTTGGGGCATCGTCTATATTTTACTGTTTAAGTGGACGTCACAGGATGTGAATAAATCGCTCGATAGAATCGTTCAAAAATCTTCTTCTGCCAGTTGGTCAACTGACAACAGTACCGAAAATTAGACTGGAGAACGTGTAACTAATATGAAACCCGAAATTCCGAATTTTGCAAATCTTTCAACGCCTGTAAAGGCCGGACTGGTGATAGCGTCGGGCGGCGGCATTTTGACCGCAATGGTGCTTATTTTCCCGCCGCGCCTATGTATGGTTCTGTTTGGTGGTATTGCCGTTGTAGCGGTTCTTCTTCTGGCGTACTGGCGGCTCTTGAAATGGTTGAAGAAACGAAAGGCCGCCCCGATGGAGCGAGGTGTTATTGAAAATACCTCGGCGACGCCGCAGGGAATCGGCGAAGCGGCACAGGTGGCCCGGCTCGACGATTTACGCAAGAAGTTCGAAGATGGCATCAAAAACTTCCACGCTGCCGGCAAGAGTCTTTATAACTTCCCCTGGTATATGATTGTGGGAGAACCGGGATCGGGAAAGACCGAGGCTATACGCCATTGCAATGTTGGTTTTCCACCAGGCCTGCAAGACCAGTTTCAAGGCGCCGGCGGCACACTCAATATGAACTGGTGGTTTACAGACCATGCCGTTATTCTCGACACGGCCGGCCGTCTTATGTTCGAGGAGGTTGAAACGGGGGGCTCCAGTGAGTGGAAAGAGTTCCTGAAACTCATGAAGAAATATAGGCCTCGATGCCCAATTAACGGTGTATTCCTGGTCATACCTGCCGACAGTCTCATTACGGATACTGCCGATGAAATTGAGCGAAAAGCGTCCAAAATCGCACGTCAGTTTGATGTTATACAGCGGACCCTCGACGTGCGGTTCCCCGTATTTGTAGTCGTTACGAAAAGTGACCTGATTGTCGGGTTCCGTGAGTTCTTTGAAGGTCTCGATGACCCCCAATTGCAGCACCAGATATTCGGATGGTCCAACCCGGCGCCGCTCGATGAACCTTACGACCCTGAGTCTGTTGGGCAGCACTTGAAAACAATCCAGGAACGCCTTTATCGACGCAGACTCGGGCTGATGCAGGAGATAATATCTGAAGAGCCCGGAATCAGGGAGAAGCGGGCGATTAGCATGTTGTATGCTTTTCCTCAGAGTCTTGCCAAAATGGCGCCTCGCCTGGCCCAATACCTCGAGCTCATCTTTAGTGTAGGCAGTAAGTGGTCCTGTAAGCCGTTGTTCTTCCGCGGTATCTATTTCACATCTTCAATGCGGGAAGGGTCGGCTTTGGATGAGGACCTTGCCGAGTCGCTCGGAGTTCCGGTGGAGTCTTTGCCGGAGGGACAGGTCTGGGAACGAGACAGGGCTTACTTTCTCCGGGACCTTTTTATGAAAAAGGTTTTCCGTGAGAAGGGGCTGGTCACCCACGCAACAAATGCAACGAAACAGCATACACGCCGAAAAGCAGCCATGCTGATTTCGGCCGCCGCCAGTGTAGTATTGCTTTTGTTGTGGACCTTGTATGCGAACCGCTGCTTTAGCACAAGCGTTCGTGTCTTGAGCGACATACTCGGAACCGAGGTGCTAAATTCGGAAAAGCTTGATGAGGAGCTTCAGGTCATACAGAAAGAAGGCGACGACAGCTATAGATATATCGGCCGGTCCGGGATACGCGGGATGCCGGCTGATGTCTATAGAGCTAATTTCTGCACGCGGCTTGATAGTGCGATAAACCGATGGGAGAGTGAAGGTGGCGTGCCATGGATTTTCTGGCCTGTCGCCTGGGTCGCAAGGGATATTACTCCTGACAGATTGAGGAAAGCCGAAGCGGTTATCTATGAAATAAGTGTTCTTAAGCCATTTTTGAGGGCGACTATCGACATGATGGACTCACAGCAGGATGGCAGGTGGAGATGTGATTACGCTGAGACAAAGGCGTTGCGTCAACTGCTCCAGATTAGAGCGAATAAGCCCTTGAATAAGGAAGGTGAGTATTCTGCCGCTACTTTACTTTATCCTTTTTTTGAGTACGTTTTTGGACGCGTAGCGGATGATGAAGATAAGGAAAACTCTGGGAAACTAAAAACATTCGAAGAAGACAAGAAACAGCTTCATGAGCCCATAGCCGGCACTTATGGCGGCGCCTGGCCTCCGGCCTTTCTGAGAGCTGACCCTAGTTTTGGGGACGCTGCCATTTTGCGCGGTGTAGAGCTTTTCAATGAATATTGGACGGATACGAACCGCGTTGGTGGAAATAGTCAGGACTGGGCTCAGGTCGAGACAATAAGGAAGCTCAAGGGCAATTTGGATAGATTCGATACCGCCGAAGAACATATCCTGAGCTTAAACGTAGGCGACCGTTCTGAACCTAAATCTGCCAGACCTTTTGCAGATAAACAATGGGAAAAATCCGTCGGCGTCTGGAGCGAGAACTTTGCAATTCTCCGTGAAGCAAGTGAAAACATCCAGGCCTGCGATAGCGCGATTAAGACCCCTCTTTTGCTTGAAGAACGCTGGGCAAAGGAGGCGAACGCCGTCACACATGATGTCAACAAGAATTACGCGTGCCTTCTTAACGAAATTAATGACGCCGACAAGGTGCACTTCCTCGGCATTATTCGAGACAAGTTGCAGAAAAGTCATGTCGAGGTCGTCAAAAAGCTGCGAAACACCGACATTGAAGAAAGACTTAAACTGCTCGATAAAAACTTTTATCATCAGGTTAAGGACAGCCGGCATTTATATCAAGTCCGTTTTGATATGTATTCACACGCAAACGAGCAGATTGGTTCGGTTAGGACTGTCTCCAGAGTGGAAGAGGTGCCCGGAGCCGTCAGAGGGCTGGAGAAGGCGGCCGGGGAGGCACGGCTTCATATAAACGAATCGCTGAACCTTGACCCCGCTGCTTTTCGTATTCAGAAAGCTGCTGATGTTTCAATGTATATTGTTGACACAGCCGAGCAAATGCGAGTATGCGATATTGTAAGAGGTGGCTTGGAAGCAGCTCCCGAAAAGACCGATGAACTCGAAAATCTTATAGAAAGCCAGGCAGGATGGGATTGGGCCTGCGTCCCGCCAGAAGTCATCGAAAAGAAATTTGACCCCAACGCAGCTGCATCTGTATTCGATGGCTGGAAGGTTCTTGGAGATACGTTGGCAGATACGTCAAAACACGTCTTGCCCGCAGAACTCAGGGAAAAGCACAATGCAACCGGAGCATTTTACACGGAATATGCCAGGCGATATACAGAATACTGGCTCGATAAAGCGCCTGACCGCCTGGTTAGAAGTATGACCCCGCATGAAAAGAGCTGGAAAGCGCAGCGCGACCGGTTTGAGAAGCTGGTCGTCTGGGACGTTCTTCTCGAGTTAAACAAGTTTGGAAGGTGCATTGAGGAGGCCCTCGGTAAATTCGAAAATCATATCCAGGCAGGCGATGAAATACTAAAGCAATTTCGTGACAGCAAGGAGAAATTTAACGACAAATTGTTCCAAAGAAAATGCGATGCACTGATCGAAAAATGGGCAACCTTGAGCGATGACCCATTCAAGGCGAGGAATACACTGCTGAACAATAAGCCCGGCCTTCTTGTTAAGGGTTACTTCCCATTTGCTTCCGACTCAACAGTGGAATTTGCGGATATGTACTGGACCGTTCTGCCCGAAGTTTCTGTCAGTATCCTCGCTAATGAAACAAAGGCCTACGAATCCGAGGTGCTCAACAAGCTGAGAACGCAGTATGGTGGCAAGTTTCCGCTTGCACGAGACGGCGCGATTGATTTGACATACGATGAATTTAAGGAGTTGTATCAGTCGTTGAGCAAAGCAGGACTGCAGGGAGATTTGGACCCGATAACAGTTGGCAGTGGGGCTGATACGGAGCTATCCAGTGTAGATAAGCAGCTTAAGCAGTTGCGGCCGGCCGTCACATCAGATAAATGGTTCCAGGCAATCAAAAAACTCTTCCGTGGTCTTCCCGAACCACCGGCTTCTTACTACTGCAGGATAATCCTCCCTAACGTTAAGGAGCAGAAGCGCCTTCTGCGGGAAAACGAAACTTTGCTATCGGATCTATTCAGAGAGTTCAGGATTGTTCAGGGGACTAAGTCGTTTCCGCGACTCCGAACGGATTCGGTGGATGAAAAAGGTACGACCGTATGTATGCTCCAGTACCCTGGTCCGCCAATCGGGATTGAGTTTTATTCGCATCCCTCTGTCCCGGACGACCAGCCGAGTGCGAGACTTGATTTTTCACAGCCATGGGCATGTCTGCGGATGCTGTGTTTGGCCGAGCCCGACAAGGGTAAGGAATGTATCAAGCTGGACGTCAAAGACGACCAGGGTTCCGGAGGGGTGCTGTATCTCCGACATGAGTTTTGCAGAGAATATGACGGCAAGTGCGACATTGACTTGCCGAAGCTCAGCGAGTGGCCGTTATCGCGGCAACATTGATTTCCTTCTGGGGTAAGAGATTTTGAGTTCAATTTTGAAAAAGATTGTCGCACGTTTTAACGCAAGAGGGCAGCAAGCGTTTGAAAGGGTATTTGTTGCCGCGTTTGGCAAGCATCCGGGCTGGGACGACCATATTGATGACATTGGTCTCGAAACCGATATTCTCGTGGCCGTTAAACGCATTCTTTATGTTCAGGGCATCGGCGGGAATATCGACTCCGGAAATTGGGAGAAACTTCAGGATGATCAGCGATTAGAAAGATTTAGACATTTGTTTGTGTGGCGTATGGACGACAATCTCGTCGTTGGGCGCCTGTGGTCGTCTCGGGACGGCAAAGGACGCACAAGTTATCCAATGGTGGTCTGTGTCCAGTGCCGTCAATTGCCCCTTGAGTGGGTCTTTGAGCATATCCTGCCTTCCTTGGAAAACATCGAGAAAATCTGTGTTGCGACAACTTCACCAACAGAAGTCAAGGAGGCCCTTGAAAATGCCCAGACGGAATTTCGCAGGTTGATTCAGCAAAATCCGCCCATCACTGATTTGTCGGTTGTGCCGCGTGATGTTCTGGCGAAGCTGGCTGAGTATCCCGAAATGGGCGCTGACCATGAGGGTCTGCTCCGTATCCTGTATCATATTGAGCGCGAAATTACTCGTTATAGACCAGATGCGAGTAAGGGAGAAACTGTGCGGCCGACGCTGCTGCGCGTTTCTGTCTCTGCGTCCACAATGCTGCAAAATACGCTTCTATGGTTCGGTTTTCTACTGAACAAGCTCATGAAGGATACGCCTGTCCTTGTGCTCATGTCGCTCGAAAATTCCTGGATTGATATCATTATAGGCGAACCCACGGAGTCGCAGTTGTATTGTCTGCGGGCGTCTCTGCGGATGATTCCCCTTACCAGCACAATCCCGTATAACATGGGCTCAGAGTTCATCGCACGAGCCAACAAGCTTATTGAGGAATCGCGAGGCGAGGAAACGGCGAGCTCTTAGCTAACGGCTCGGCCTGTGCAACAATTCTTTAGCCGTGCAATTGATTACCGAGAATGAGTTCCAACTGCATTTGATAATCATAAGTGTTTTATTTACAATATGTTACAACCCTATGTCAAGACTTTCTAATCCGTAGTTTGTAGGTTCGAACACTGTACAATAATACAACCAGCGCCCCGGTAAATCTCTCAGGTCTGACTCCCGCCGACTTCAACTATGTCGAGTCAACTTGGAACGCGATGTGGGACCTGTCAGTTGTTGATTTCAACGATGGCAATCACACAGCTACTATACTGGCTTCGCTTATCATTGATACCGGCGATAATTACTTGGATGGCAACGGTGATGGCAGTGGTGGCGATGATTATATATATGACTTCCACCAATTGCTTGGGGATTTCGACAACAGCCAAAATGTCGATTTTATTGACTACTCCTTGTTTGCGAACAAATGGCAAGATGTCAATTGCGTTGAGCCATGCTGGTGTGGCGGAGCCGGTTGCGGGCCGGATGGTGTCGTGGACAACAATGACCTCACTGCATTTGCAGAACACTGGATTGATTCTTTTTAGTAATGGGACATGTATGCAATAGCTTATGTAAATATCACTGGTTCAAGCGATATTGTCAACTTGTCGAGACAATGCCAATGTCGCCGGATTATCCTTCTTGACGTATGTCCCACCGGTGATATGTTGTGATATCGGGTACAACGAATTTCAATTCCTTGTTTGACTGAAACAGCAAATCCCCAAAAACACGGGGCCTGCACCGCGTTTTACGATGCAGGCCCCGAAAATTCAAATGGAAACTTCTATTACGGCCACAAAATTGCCGGAGCTAACCACTGTTGTGCGAGTATAGCAAAATCTTTGAAGTCAATAGCATTGTCATTGTTGAGGTTAGCGTTGTCCTCGATATTCACAGCACGAGTAGGTGCGCCATTAGTGGCGAGCCACTGTATCTCGTTTTCATGCAATCTGTAGTTGTAAATTCTGACCTCATCCAGCTTGCCGTACCAGAATCCCCAGTTCGGACCCGTAAATCCGCGGCCCGGGCCCGGGTCATAGTACCTGTTGCTGCGGGTGCAAAGACGTAGTGAACCAGGTTTGGGCCATAACGGCAACGGTACGTTGACATCGTTGGGGTCAAGGAAGTTATGCTCAACAACAGCAACGCGTACACCGTTTTCCCAGACCTCTTTGATTCTGTTGACATCATCAAATGTGAGGGCATAGTGGTTCCAGCGTCTTCCGAAGTGATCGGGTCTGACCCATGGTGAACCTGGACGACCAACGTGCGGACCGGAGTTGTTTCTTTGATCTACGAAGCGGATCTGCGGACCCCATTGATGGTTTGGAGGCCACGGCGTCGGGAACTGCGTCTCAAGCATCTGACCATCGTCAGCGGTTGTGAACGCATTATTCTCGTTCGGTTCCTTGTAGTGCATCATTAACACTGAAGGCCATTCCGCATTTAAAAGGCCCGTCATCTCATAGTTCATATCCGCCGCGGTCCAGAAGCTGAAAGTAACGCCATGGACGCTTGGATTAGTATTGGGGTCGGGATATGCTGAAGTTGGAACTTCTACCCATGTCATTAAACCTGCCTCGGTATTGAGGCATTGACCGCTGGCGCCGTTTGGGTCCCACAGTAATTGATGTGGGTTGCCGATTGTGCCGTGCCTGGCGTTTCCTGAAGAATCGATTACCGACACGGTTCCAGTTGTACCGGTCTCGGTATCGAACTTGTACCAGAGCATCAAATGACTGGAATCGTTCAGCGGCGCGGTCGCGCCGGCATAGTTCAATGTAACGTCTGTATCGAGCCAGTGTCTGGTATCAGTTTCCGAATTAACGTGGAACATGTAATCAATGTCGAACAGGTTCACTGTGCAATCGCCTGGCATCCAGTTACCGGCTCCATTGTAAACGCCGGCAAGGTCGGCTGAACCGGGAGGACCTTTGTGTCCGCCGTACTCCGTCAGACATCTCGGCATATACAGCCGGATGTTGTCGATGCGAATAACGCCCTGCCCGCCGTATGTATAAGGAGGAGGTCCCCAACTACATCTGGGGCCAAATCCTATATACATTGCGTTGATGTCCGTCAGGTCAACCGGACTCGGAGTGCCGTTATTGACAAGGTCAGCAAGGGAAATATTCCATATATTGCCTTCAACACTGCCGAACTGTCTTTTCTGAATGATGGTGTCGTCGCAATAGACAGCCCCGAAGTTGCCGACGCTGTCCTCTATCGCCAAATACAAATGGTCATAATCGGGTTTGATTGAGCTGGCGATATTTCCGTCGACGCCGACTGCAAGAGATACTGTGTTGACAATTCCGCTGATGGTCCAGTCCATTCCGAGGCCGGTGCCATTGTTATCCGCCTTCGCTTCCGACCACGGACAAGCTATTGTACCCCTGTTATCGAATTCGAACCGCATCCTGCCGCTGTCCAAAGTGATTGCGCCGCCTGGATTGGCAGTACACGCAGGGAAGCAATAGTTCGTTGTAGGTGCTTTCCATACCGAGTTCATATCCGACTGACTGCCATAGACGAAGTTTTCAACAACGACAAACGTAGGCATTGTGAAGTTCCATACAGGCCCTTTCCACGGGCTGCCCGCGGTGCCGTCGTTTACTTCATCGACGCGCCAGTAGTAAGTTGACCCACCTTCTAAAGTGTAATCCCCAGCCAGGTCGAGAAGGCTATAGAAATCAGGCGTCTGCTGGCCCCTGTAAATCGTGGGGGTATTAGTGTCAGCGACGTTCACATCATTTTCATCTGTGCCGAAGTAAACCCTGTGACCATTAATATCCGCTGCCCATGCGCCCTTTGTCCAGCTGAGGTTAAATGAGGTTAGAGAGAACTCAGCGGTTTTTCCTGAAGTCGGAACAGGTTTTCGGGCTTTTGGACCAATGGTCGTAAATCGCCAGACCGGGCCTCCCCAATAACTGCCTGGATTACTAACGGAGTTGTACTCGTCAACTCTCCAATAGTAGGTTGTTTCGAATGCAAGCGTTCCAGCAGGATACTCGTTGGCATCCATCTTGCCCTTATTTGCACCGGGCATACGGTTGTCCACAAAAGCCTTAGCCGTGCTTAACCACAGCTGGTGGCCTTGGGTATCCGCAACCCATTTACCGGGCGACCATTTCAATACTGGAGTCACATCTGCTTCCGGCTCGTAATCACGAGGAAGCGGATGGTATGCGTTGCCGTTGGCAAGCACGCCATAAACGGCAAGTGTCATATCGCGTTGATTACCTGCAATACCCGATCGAGTGGCGCTGAGGTCCGGAGGACCTACGCCTGGGTCGGGACCGTCAGCGGTGCCTGAGCATTCGTAAGCGCGGCCGCCCGTATATCCGTTGTCCACGGCGTCGCGTATCCAGTACATACCCGCAGTGGCCGCATCGGGCCCCCAAATCTCGAATGCATAAAGATGATTGGGTTCGATGTCCATGCAGTCGTACTCCGTGAAACTGAATATCACAAAGTAATCATTCGGATCCGGTTCGTTCTCGTCTGGCCAGAAAATAAATTCGCATTCCGTTGAAAACCAGTCATAGCGTGGGGGCATCGCATCGGTGTCGGGGCGGTAACCGCCCGTTAACTGCCATACTGGCAGGCCGCTTCCACCACCGCTCGCCTCTCTGGACACGTCGAGGTCAAAAAGGTGCAGGGTAAATACGTTTTCCTCGTCGCCGGTCGCTCCGCCATCGGTGATAACCATGTTTCTGAGATTGAAACCGTCATTCTCGATTGGGTTCGTGAATGACTGAGTCACGGCTCTGCCGCCATCAAAGTTTTCCTGAACCCTCTGTCCGGCACCGGTTGTTCCCGTAGGGGAGTTGGGGTCGACGTAAGTCTCTATTTCCCGCGTAACACCCGCTATGGCTGGCCACGTGTGCGCGATAGGAACACGGTCGGCCGTCATCCCCGCAAAACAAGGCGTGCCCAATACTGAAACTAACAACATTGATGCAAAACAATAAAAAATACTTTTTTTCAACATAACTCTTTCCTCCTTATCACCCAAGTTCATTTATACCAGTAACACTTCTTATAATGTGCCGGGCTACACCGCCAGGCAATATTACTTCAATTAGCATACCACAAGTACTACGAAAAATCAAGTTTTTTTAATAAATTTCCGCTTTTTTTCAGACGATATTCCCTTTCAAATGCGTAATAATAATACACTTCCAGCCATCCCGGCTGCCAAGTTTATAACATAACTCTTTTATTTACAAAGTATTACAAAACCGCATTCTTTTTTAATAGGGCATTTTACAGATTATGGCGCCTGCAACCAGTTATCTCCAAGATTAGCAGAGTCCTCAAAATTCACTATAAAGTCATAATTCAAGTCGGCCTCATAGCACCAGCCGTTTGATATACAATCCTCGTCGAGCCACCTATCTACGAGCCATTTCAAATCAAGCCAGTTCACAACACAATCGTGATTCAAATCGCCCTTGTATATAACAGGCAGGCCCCACCTTGCCACACGAGCCGCCGAAGTGCCCCCTGCTGCCGTAAAACTGCCTCCGGCAATCAGCTCGCCTTCGTAAACAGTCAGGCCTGAAACATGGTTATTCACCCCGCTGCCCAGCGAATGCCACCCTAAGCCGTCCCATCGGGCGATATAATTGGCTCCAGAACCGCCCGCCGTTGTGAAAGAACCTCCTGCTATCACATTCCCGCTGTAAACTGTTAAGTCGTTGATGTAAACGTAACTATTCATTCCGTCGCCCATCGGCTGCCAGTTTGAGCCGTCCCAGCGGGCAATATAATTCGCCGGGGAGCCCCCCGCTGATGTAAATTCACCGCCGGCAATCAATCCATCATCTGAAGCCGTCAGGGCATATACTGCATTATCTAAACCGTCGCCTAATGGCTGCCATTCGCTTCCGTTCCACTCTGCGATATAATTGCAGGCAACCTCGCCTGCGGAAGTGAAAAAACCGCCCGCTGCCAGATTGCCGTCGTAAACCGTCAAGGAAATGACCACGTCATTCATTCCGCTGCCCAGCGGCTGCCAGTTTGAGCCGTTCCACTGAGCAATACCGAAAGCGCCACCTGCTATCAACTTTCCGTTGTAAACTGTTAAGGCAAATACCGCATCATAAAATCCACTACCCACCGGCTGCCAATTTGAGCCGTCCCATCGGGCAATGTAGCTTGCGGCGGTTCCGCCGGCTGAATTGAACCAACCTCCGGCAATCAATTCCCCGTTGTAAACCGTCAGGGCGTAAACGGTGTTGTCCATTCCGCTGCCAAGCGGCTGCCAGCTACTGCCGTCCCAGCGGGCGATACGGTTGGCTGCGGCTCCGCCGGCTGTAGTAAAGTCGCCTCCGGCAATCAGCTCACTGTTGTAAACAGTCGCAACCTGAACGTCGGCATTCATCCCGCTGTCGAGGATTTTCCAACTGCTGCTTGCAGGGCAGTTGATCATACTTATTGTTGTGATTGACTCTGCCGGCAGCGTAAGCGCCTCGGAGGGATTGAATGTTCCGATATATGCCCAGTGCTCCATCTGGCTGCTTCGGTAAATTTCCGTGAAAAGGGGCGAGTCGTTTTGTGGGAAATCATTTATAGTAAGCGTTATGCTTTCACTGCTGGTCGATTTATTGAGTATCACTATCGTAAGTGATTCGCCGTCGGGGTCCTTAAACGCGGTCATTCGCAGATTGGTAGATGGACTTGGGGTGGCGTTGATGCGATACCAGTTCGGGTCTGTGAAATACGCGAAATGCTTAAAAAACCAGTAAAGTTCTCGAACATCGTAGGTGCCGCCCTCAATATTTATCATGCCTCCGCCTCCCCAGCCCCTAAACAGAGACCAGTGATAATACGAAGTTACGCCTTCATAAACAAGGCAATTGTGAATATGTCGTGCCATTAATACGGCATGTTCAAATGTCGGTGTGTCCTCGGCGCCATACTCAGTCATAAACAAGGGCTTATAGCCGTTAATTTCGTTGTAATCTTGCATCGCCGAAATCATATTGTCGGGGTTACTGTAGCTGCCGTCGCTGTAAAGATGGTGCGAAAAGCCATAGATACGGCTTGTCTGACCTCTGTTTACCAATGCATTTATATACCCCTGGGAATTGCCCATTCCAATCGACTCGGGGGCGAGCATCTTAGGCATAGGTGAAACGTTTCCGTCCATCCTGTTATAAACCGCCTCGAACGCCTTGTCATAGCCGGCGTAGGACGAGTTTTCCGTAGGATTGAATCTGCACACCTGGTCCTGGATTGCCCAGTCCGGCTCGTTCTGGATACTTATGTAGTCTGGGTAAACGCCGTAGCTGTGCCATCCGCCTGAGCCCGTTAAACTGGTTGCCCACCAGTCGGCATATTCGGCGTACATATAATTGCCGTAAGTGTCTTTTTTAAGGGTTCCGCTATCTAAGGCACCCGTACTTTTAAGAGAAATAGGTGGCGACCAGGGAACCAGTTCAGTTTTTAACGCCGGATTACGCGATTTGCCGGCAGCGACGATTTGCCCCGTCGCGATTACATCGGCGGAGTTGATTTGATACGTGTTTTTTATCCTTAAAACGTCGAGTCCGAGGTTTGTAAACAACAGGTTATAAATCGTTTCTTTGTTTGGATGGCCTGGCAAAGACTGAGCTTCGTAACAGGCAGCTCCGCCAAAGCCCTCGAGCTGCTGATAAACGGTGTTATAATCAACTGTTCCCGTCGCGGCTATTGACGACTGAGCCAGACACAGGCATATTACCAAAATCGCAATTACTTTTCTCTGGGAAAGCCCTCTCGACTCGGTTTGGACCGATGGATATGACCTTCGCCTTCTCATCGTAACCACTCCCAAAAAGGCCGTTAATTATAAGAAAAGCCACATATGGGGTGCCTTTTGGCGCTCTTAACGATATTGTCATACATTTCTACAGTCAGAATATCACTTGAGTTCTAAAAAGTCAAGCTTTTTGCCCGTTTTTCGAAGTATTTTCTAAAAAACAAGCCCGCCCTGACAAGGACGGGCTTGTTTTTTGCGTAAAATTTCAGTTTTGCTTTACCAGTTAGGCGTGCAGTAGTCGAGGTTCTCGGGGTCATTGCACTCCAGCCACAACAGGGCAAAGTCGGCAAAATCGGCAAAATCAACGTCGCCGTCGGGTTCAAAATCGCTGCCTTCACAATCGTCAAATCCGCCACAATCCGTCTCAAGCCAGTAGTCGGTTACAATCCACAGGTCAAGTTCATCAACGTAGCAGTCGTTATTGAGGTCTGAGAGCAGACCATAGCCGCCTGTATGGACATCTGCGCAGGTCTCGGGCTCTGCTGAGGCAGTTGTGAAGCTCCAGAGGTCGCCGGTGGTAGTGCCCCCGTCATTCTTCTCATCGATACGCCAGTAGTAGGTCGTGTTGTTCGCCATAGTACCCGTGTCGTAGCTTGTGCCTGTCTGGTTTCCGCGGGACTGCGGCGGATAGGAAGTGCCGAAATAAACGTCGTGCGAAGTAGCGCCTGAGCCCGCCGTCCAGCTTAGGTCGGTTGTTATGCCTACGCCGGTCTCGCCGTTAGAGGGACTGGGCGATGTCGCCTTGCCGGGGGCTGCGACGATGGTTGTAGTAAAGCTCCAGATGTTGCCGGTGGTAGTTCCGGTGCCGTTCTTCTCGTCTATTCGCCAGTAATAAGTCGTATTACCGGCCATCGTGCCTGTGTCGTAGGTTGTTGTCGTCCGGTTGCCCCGGTATGTGATTGGGATTGCCGTGCCGAAGTATACGTCGTGTGAAGTAGCGCCTGAGCCCGCATTCCAGCTCAGGTCGGTCGTTATGCCAACGCCGGTTGCTCCATTGGCCGGCCCAGGATTGCTCGCCTGATCGGGGAGTGTGCCGCCGCCGCCACAGGTAAAGGAAGCCGACCCCGAACCCCACCAGTTTGTATACCAGTTGCTGCTGGCGACTGACACAACGGCGCTGCCGGTGCCGCTGCTCCATGACTCTACCATTACTACCTGGTAGTTTTGACTGCTTAAGCCCTTTCCTATACTGCTCCACCCGTTAAAGTGCTCGCCCATAGGTTGGCCGCTTGAACCACTCCCGTCGGCATTGTACTGTGTAAAAGGCCCGGTACCGGTAATATTAGGTCCGTTACAGGATTTAGTATATAAGGTGAATGTGCCCTTAGTGGTACTATATGAACCTGCGGAAGTACCGCCGCCTCTCCCGATGTAATATTCTACAAGAGTGCT
>JAFGPJ010000113.1 GCA_016936275.1 Sedimentisphaerales bacterium | reverse complement strand
CCAAGCTCCTTATTGTAAATCAAGAACCGCACCCGGAAGATATCACTAACCATATATAAATAAACTTTTGGATTTTCCCAATTCTGTAATTTAAACCATTCGGGGGCAGGTGATGTGCCGGTCTGCGTGTAAAGTGAAAAACCTTGCCGGCTTCCAAGGCCGAGGTATTCCCACGAAAGAAGGCCGCTATCAGTATATTCGAATTCTGAAACTTCTTTGAACGGTTTGGAATTGAGAATTAACGATAGGTCTTCCTCATCAATCTTGAAGTGAAAGACATACCTATGCCACCCCTGCCACCTGATTTTCCTGTCCATTTTTATCTCTGTCACGGATTTAGGGGTAGGGCGGCAGACAAATTTACTGAATGCCTCAGATGGAGGTAGTCGTCTGTTAACGATAGGAGTAACGATTCCCACCACCAGATACATGATGATAAAGAACAATACCAAAATTTGAATAAAGCCTTTATGTTTTTGAGTCATTATTTGCGTCTTATGTTATTTTCGAATTTTGATTTTTCGCTGTGCCGAAACGTTGCCGTAAAGCTTCTGTGTTTCGTAAGTCACTGTTACGGTCAATTCTTCCTCGTCGCCATTAACTTCCAAATCGCCTGGTACACGCCACGTGTACCCACAGGTTCCGGCTCAGCCAAAGGGCATTACGCCTTTGGCGATAACTTCGCCGTCGGCTCGTGCTATCACAACATTCGGATCCAGCGATTTTTCCACTTTGGCGGTATGAACTACTTTGCCGCTTGAATCTTTGTACTCTTTGTCAACTTTAACGGATGTGTCATCAAGCCCGCGTATCATGATATCCAGCTTCGGATCGATCAGCACGGCGGCGAACTTAATCTCATCACCACGTGAAAAATTGGTTTGAGTTTTGGGCGGCTGGTCGAATATAACCATTGGTTCATTCGAGAAATCCAGCACATACGGCTTGTCTTGGCGCACCTGCATCCCATAGACGATTTCCTTGCCGGCTGACTGGCCTTGTACATTTGTGTGGTAATTGTTGGAGATATCGATGGCCAGGTTGTTGTAGGTCACCTTCATAAGATAAGCCGTATAGTCACCCGCCGGGATTTTGCACTCGGTTACCGAGCCTGTCCAATAATCCTCGATTATCCCAATCGGTGCCGCAACATTCTCTTTCTGATGTACCGAGCCGTTAAATTCGACCTTTTCCAGCTCCCGTCCTCCTTTGCCGGCCATAATGGTGCCGAGCGGCCCTTTGTACGGCCGGGCGGCGATTTTGTTGCCGTCCTCGATTAGCATGAATTCGAAGAAAGCATCGCCAATCTTATGATACGAATGCAGGCTCCATGAGCCCCACCAGTAGGGTCCTTTTCCCGTTTCAGTGTCGTACAGGTAAAATTCGTGTTCGGGCTTATCTCCCAGGATTATCTTATATGGGCGATTAGCAAGGGTAATTTGTGCTTGTTTGACGTTTTCTCTTTTATCCCGCTGCATCCTGTGGATAAATGACGCCGTGTTATTTTGGGGAAGATTGAGCTTAGAGATTGTGGTTTTTTCAAGCTCGCAGGTCACGGCGTCCGGAGATGAAAGGAATTCTTTTTCCTTTGCAGCCTGGTCCTGTGCCTGGGGGGCTGTTACGGCCTGTTCCTGATGCGGCGGAGTTTCTTTTTTGCAGCCAGTCAAAACAAGGCCCAGCAACAATAATACCGGCAATGGAATTAAAATTGAATTGAGAAATGATGCTTTCATGACATGTTTCCTCACTTTCTTTTTTAAAAAGTGTTTTAATAAACATATACACAAGCATAAGTCCGGGTGCCCTGCATGAATATTCGCTGCTGAAACTTATACTTTATTCAATCATATTTTGCAATGAAAAAATCCAACAACTATTTTGGTGTCTTGAGTGGATAGAATATCGTGGTTTGTTGGGAGATATAATAGACGTAATGTCGCTGGTATTTATTTATGTGGAAGGGAAGTGTAGTGGAAATGGTGAACTAACCAGCCTTAGATGAAATGAATTAATTCCGGCTTTTCATGTTCCGGCACCATAAGGAGAACATCAGGATTGTGAATAATACGTGCCCGTAATCAGCACGGCGGCGATAGTGTTCAGACCATACTTGCTCGACCTGCTCGATCCTCAGATATTTACTAATAATATCATCATTTTGTCTGATTAAATCGAACAGCAGTTCCTTCAATTTGGTCTGTCGCATCCAGTGCTCGACCGGGATGTTGAAGCCGGACTTTGGCCGGTCGGGAATTTGTTGCGGCAACTTGCTTCGGAGCGACTGGCGAAGAATATGCTTGCGGATTTTCCCTTTGTGCAGCTTAAAATCAGGCGGTAGGTTCATGCAGAAAGTAACCATGTCGATATCCAGAAAAGGCACGCGGACTTCCAATCCGTGGGCCATGCTCATTCGGTCGATTTTGACCAGCATATCGTTAGGCAGATAAAATGTTGTATCGGCATTGAGATAACCGGCCAATGCTCCAAGGTGTCTTGGCGGTCCCTCGAGTGTATTGAAATAGCGTCCGACAGGATCATAGTTATCTATTCTACGACGGAAATCCTCCGTATAGAGCCTGTCTTTCAGGGCATTATCGAACATTATTCTCCAGCAGCAATGATCTCTGCCGGGACCTGCCTCGGCGCCGTTTACAAATCGGTTGGCCAGCTGATGGAGGTTGTATTTCCGGTTGGAAATCGGTATTGACCTGACTGCGGGTTTAATAAGAGACCTGCGTATAATCGAAGGTATCATCCGGTAATACGTGGCAAGCTTGTTTGCACGATATGTTTCATAGCCGGCAAGGATTTCATCCGCCCCATCTCCCGAGAGGGCGACTTTGAGATGCCGGGATGTCATCTTGCACAACAGGTAAACCGCAATCATGGAGGAATCAGCGGTCGGCTCTTCTGCAAATTTGGAAATTTCCTGGATTAGCTCAACGGCATTGACGTCCAGGTTTTCTTCAATCAGCTTGATTCGGAGAGTTGCAGCTACCTGGCGGGCGAAAGGCAGCTCGTTAAAAGACGATTCTGTAAAGCCAACGGAGAAACCGGTTACATCCTGACGGTTAAGCTGGTTTATCGATAGAGCAACTGCGCTT
>JAFGPJ010000112.1 GCA_016936275.1 Sedimentisphaerales bacterium | reverse complement strand
CTGGTACCTGAAGTATCCCCTCAAAGAACCAGTAAATATCGGTGATGAACGCATTGAATGTGTAACAGTGGCAACAACAAGACCGGAAACGATGCTCGGTGATACAGCCGTAGCCATGAATCCCAAAGACCCCCGTGTAGAATATATGGTCGGTAAAAAAGTAAAGCTCCCGATCGTTGGACGTCGTATTCCAATTATCGCCGATGAGCACGTGGTTTTACCTGATCCGAACAGCGAAGATGAAAAAGCACGCTTCTCGACCGGCTTTTTGAAAGTTACGCCCGCCCATGACCCGGACGACTGGGAAATCGGCAAAAGACACGGCCTACCGGTAATCAACGTTATGGCGCCCGACGGCTCGATAAGCGACAAGCACGGCTGGGAAGACGCCGGAGAGCCGGAAGCTCAGGCCCTGCTCGGAATGGACCGCTTCGAGGCACGTGAAGCCATTGTCGAGTGGTTCCGGCAGGAAAATCTGTTGGAAGATGTACGTGAATATGTCCACGAGGTCGGGCATAGTTACCGCAGCCATGTACCTATCGAACCATATCTGTCCGACCAATGGTACATCGACGTGAAAAAACCTATCGAACATCTGGCGGATAAATTCGGGCAAGGTCTTATCGAAGGAACGGATATACCGGTTAATTCCTTAGCCGGCCTGGCCTTAAAGCCCCTGCTCGACGGCCGTCTGCGTTTTACGCCGGAACGCTACGCAAAAACATATCAAACATGGCTGGAGAACCTCAGAGACTGGCCCATCAGCCGCCAGCTCTGGTGGGGACACCAGATACCAGTGTGGAGAATCCTTGGATCAGACCTATTTCTAAAGAGTAAAGAATTCTTCGACAGATTAGAGAAGGCTGCAAAGGGCCAAACGGCAGATAGTGAACTCTTCAGATTACCCACAACATTTGGTGAGGTAGAAGTTGCAACGCAGGTCCGCACAGAAGAAGGTAAACAGTATTTCTATGTATGTGTTCCTGGCGAAAACCCAGATGCGGAGAAGGAAATCGAGAATATGGGATTTGTCCGAGACCTGGACGTTCTTGATACGTGGTTTAGTTCGGCGCTTTGGCCTTTTAGTACGATGGGCTGGCCGGAAGATACGCCGGAGCTTAAGACGTTTTATCCGGGGGATGTACTTTGCACGGCACGTGAGATTATTACGCTGTGGGTTTCCCGGATGGTGATGATGGGACAATATTGCGTTGGCGACATTCCTTTCAGCAACGTTTATATTCACGCAATGATACAGGACGGCGAAGGCCGCAAGATGTCCAAGAGCCTCGGCAATGGGATCGATCCTTTAGTTGCCATCGACAGCCATGGGGCCGATGCGATGCGGTTTACCCTCGCCAGTATGGCTACGGATACGCAGGACATCCGGATGCCGGTAGCGGCAATGACCCTGCCGGATGGGCGACAGGCCAATACATCGCCTAAGTTCGATATTGGGCGTAACTTCTGTAACAAGCTTTGGAACGCCTCGCGTTTCGCGATGATGAATCTTGATGGCATCGATCCTGCCGGTTTCGAACTGGGCGAAATGGACATTACCGATAAGTGGATTCTCTCCCGCTTGGCCAGGACGATTTCCGAGGTCACGGAGGCTTTGGAACAGTTCAAGTACAGTGAACCGCTGGCAAGCATTTATAGGTTTTTTTGGAGTGAGTTCTGCGACTGGTATCTCGAGTGGATCAAGCCGCGAATGCAGGATGAGCAGAAACGGCCTATCGCTCAAAATGTTCTGGCCTTCGTACTGGACCAGACGTTACGTCTTTTGCATCCATTCGTGCCATTCATTACCGAGGGGATATTCCAGAAACTCAATGAGATCGCACCAGTGCGCAGACTTGGGAACATAGCAGAAGCCAGCAAGTCAGAAGCGTTAGTTGTTTCTCGATGGCCTCAGAATCTTGACTACTTACTGGATGAGAATGCCGAAGAACAAATTTCTACTGGCCAAAGTAAGAGTCTTTTTATTTCTCCTGCTCCCGCAACTGCGGTCGCTTCAGTCAACAGACCCACGGTCCAAATTAGTCCTGTCGAGAGCCAAATCGAAACAGTCCAAGCTGTAATTCGTGCCGTACGGGATATCAGAAGCAAGCTGAATATTTCCCCGAAAGAGCTCCTGGTTGTATCTGTCAAGTCGCAGCAGGAAATTGTCGAGATTCTCAATCGGAATGCGGAGCTTATCGGTCAATTGGCCTCAGTTAAGGAATTTAACGCCGGGACGAATATCGTAAAACCTGAAAATGCCGCTGTTTCAATCGCGGGCGTTATGGAGATTTATGTCCATCAGGCGATTGACCCGCAGGCCGAGCAACGCCGGTTAGAAAAGCAGAAACAGCAGATAGAAAAAGCCAAAGAATCCGTAGAAGCCAGGCTGTCAAATGAGAATTTTTTGACGAAAGCCAAGCCGCAAGTTGTTGCTCAGGCCAAAAATAAGCTGGCCCAGCTAACAGAACAATTAATTACTGTTGAAAAACACCTATCGGAATTAAATAATGGGTGAGTGAATTCGTGTGTTCTTGCCGGCATCTAAAAAGAAGGTGGCGCTAAAATGGAAATGGAAGCTGAACTTTCGCGAATAATCATAAATGAAATGTCCGACCAGCAGGTGATCGTGCTCAAAGAGCGTCACGGCGATCGAAGTTTCCCTATAGTTATTGGAATAGTTGAAATATTTGCCATTGATCGCCGATTGAAGGGTATCCAGCCGGCCCGTCCGATGACACATGACCTTTTAGCGAATGTCATCGAGGATCTCGGCGCCAAGATAGAAAAAATCGTGATTAGCGATTTACGCCACCACGTCTTTTATGCAACACTGCACTTGAGTCTGAACGGACGCACATTTGAAATCGACGCCCGCCCTTCCGATGCGATTGCCCTTGGTGCGGCTTCAAACGCCCCTATTTTTGTTGCTGATCATGTTTTCGAGCAGGCTTCTCAGTAAAGAAGGTCGAAATAATCAGCAGACCAACTCCAATTAAAAGCAAACTGTCCGCGACGTTAAAGGTCGGCCAGTGATATGTTCCCCAATAGGCGTCGATGAAGTCTCGTACCGAGCCGTTATTAAAAAGCCGGTCGTAGAGATTACCACAAACGCCGGCGGCAAAAAGGCCCAGAGCGATATGAATTAGCTTGTGCATCTCACCGCTCAAGAGAAAAATCGTTAAGATTCCAGCCATTGCAGTAAATGAAACTGCTGCCAGGAAATAGGGCTTGCCAGCAAACAAGTTAAAAGCCGCACCGTTATTTTCTGCAAGTATAAGCCGGAGATAACCATCTATGATAGGATAGGTTTCCATGGGTCTCAACCAGCCGAATACGGCCTTTTTAGTCCACAAATCCAGTGCCAATCCACCGGTCATTAAAAACCAGAAAATAAGATGAGTTTTTGTATCCGGCAGAGATATGGCTATTTGCTTGAAAAAAGCCCGGCTTTGATTCGGCCGGGCAATGCTGTCTTTCGTCTTGGTTTCCGTCATAATTCGTGTTTACTGTTTTGTATTAACTGTCCCTTATCATTAGTTTCGACAGAGAATTATATCACACTAAGTATCGCTGTCAAAAACTTTTAGCACATATGGGGAATTTTGTTCTTCAGGTGCTCTGTAAGTATTTGACATAATGATCAAAGCGTTGTATCATATTCTCGACTCAATTAGACTGTAAATGCAGACGAGGCAATACCTCGTCTTTGTTATATTCGCTTGAAAGGTTTTTTATGGCTAAAAACAAGGTGACTTTGAAAAACAAGCCATATGTGCTGATTATCCGTGACGGCTGGGGTTATAATCCTAACAGTTCCGAAGGCGAATACAATGCTGTCAAGTGTGCAAATACGCCGGTGGATGACATGCTGATGGCCGAATATCCAAACTGCCTGATCCATACCAGCGGAGAAGACGTGGGCCTGCCGGACGGCACAATGGGCAACAGCGAAGTGGGACATCAGAATATCGGGGCAGGCAGGATCGTTCCTCAGGAATCCGTCAGAATCAGCAAAACAATCAAGGACGGGTCTTTCTTCGAGGTGCAGGAGTTTCTGAACCTGATTGAATTTGTAAAGAAAAATAACGGGAAAATTCACCTCATGGGTCTATGTAGTGATATTGGCGTCCATTCGCTTTTAGGTCATCTGTACGGCCTGCTGGAGCTGGCAAAGAGAAACGACGTCCGGGACGTTTTTATCCATGCTTTCATGGACGGTCGTGATTCGCCGCCGGACAGCGGGGCCGGATATATCACCGATATCGAAAAGAAGGCCGAAGAAATCGGTGGGGGTAAAATTGCGTCCGTGATGGGCCGGTTTTACGCGATGGACCGCGACAGCCGTTGGGACCGGGTACAGAGAGCTTACGAATGTATGATAGTAGGTAAGGGTCTTAAAGCAGCCAGCGCAGCCGAGGCCGTCGCCAACAGCTATGAAAAGGACGTTACAGATGAATTTATCGAACCGACCTGCATCGTCAACGAGGATGGCGGGCCGGTTGCGACAATCAAGGACGGCGACGGCGTAATTTTCTTCAACTTCCGCGGCGACAGACCACGTGAAATCACAAGGGCGATTATTGGGCCGGACTTTAAAGAATTTCCCAGAACAACCAAGCCAGATATTTATTTTGTCTGTATGACCGAATACGATGCAACGATCCCGGCACCTGTGGCATTTCCAAAGCTGCCTAAAATGAAAAATATCCTGGCGGCGTACTGGGGCTCGCTCGGATTGAAACAATTTCGCTGTGCCGAGACGGAAAAGTATGCCCATGTTACTTTTTTCTTCAACGATTATACGGAAAAACCGCTTCCCGGTGAGGACCGGCAAATCGTGCCGTCGCCTCGAGTCCGCACATACGATCTGAAGCCTGAGATGAGCGCTTATGAGGTTTGTGAAGTCGTGCTTGAAAGACTGGATTCTAACAAGTACGATGTGATCGTGGTCAATTTTGCCAATCCGGACATGGTCGGCCACACCGGTGTCCTGTCGGCAGCGATAAAAGCGGCCGAGGTAGTGGATGAGTGCGTCGGCAAAATCCTCGACAAAGTCAAAAGCCTGGGCGGAGCGGCCCTTATAACCGCCGACCACGGCAATTTCGAGAGAATGTGGGATTTTCCGAAGAATCAGCCGCACACAGCTCACACTGTAGGCGACGTACCGTTGATTGTATTCGACGAACGCTTTAAGGGCAGCAAACTTCGCCAGGATGGCAGATTGGCCGACATCGGTCCGACACTTCTGAAAATGATGGACTTACCGCAACCCGAAGAAATGACCGGCCAGAGCCTTCTCGAATGATGAATATTGAAGAAAGAACTTCGAATTTCGATGTTCTTAATAGAGTATTTATCAGCCTTAAGCGTAACTTTTGGATAGTAAGCGAGATAGAATAATGGGGCAGATAGCTGTTCTTGACCAGAATATGATTAATATGATTGCAGCCGGCGAGGTGATCGAACGCCCGGCCAGCGTGGTCAAGGAGCTTGT
>JAFGPJ010000111.1 GCA_016936275.1 Sedimentisphaerales bacterium | reverse complement strand
GTTTTCAGTGCCGCCGTAGGCGCCCATATTAATAATGCAGCCGTTCGGCATCGGTTCTTCGCCAACTGGCATATTCGGATCGCCAGCGTCGATGCAGGGACTTGTTACATCATCGAAAATCCAGCTTTGACTGCTCGGATCCCATCTGCCGGCCTGAGATTTCAAGTGGTAATCACCATCGACCCAGACAACGTTGGGATCATTTGCATTAGCCCAATAGCCAGGCTGGACAAACAAGGGATCAACATCGATATTGCCCACCCCTGACCAGCCCCCTTGTACATTACTATAGGTAATATCGAAAGTCGAAGCATCGTTATTCCATATCCCATTGCCTCCATTCCAAAGGATACAGTTTTTAAGCTCGAAATTGCTTGGAGATGTCCCTTGTCGTGGAGAGGAATCACAACTTATAGTATTTCCATATTGTGTTGAGTTCTGAGCAAATGTGCAGTTGATGATGTTTAGATTGCTTTCAACATTATGTGTTGCACCACCATAAATTGCTGTGTTGCTGCTAAATATGCAGTTGATTATATTCGGACTACTATATCTACTCTCAATTGCTCCACCACATTTTGCAGAATTAAAATTGAATATGCAGTTGGTTATTATTGGATCGCTGGTGCTGTTGTGTATGCCGCCACCACCGTCAATAGCTGAGTTTCCACTGAAATTGCAATTGGTCAATTTTGGACTAACAACGTGGTTACTCAAACCACCTCCCCACATTGCTGAGTTTTCGATGAAAGTGCAATCAGTTACTATCAGGTTGAATGTTTCTTGATATGTCCCTCCATTACACATCCCGCCACCGGCTATACATGTCGAGTTAGCAAAGAATGTGCAGTTGATTAACGTTGAATTGCTATATTCGTTGTCCATAGCTCCGCCTTCATTTGCCGAGTAGTTTTCGCTGAAGGTACAATTAGTCAATATCGTATTGCTATATAAGTTATACATGCCACCGCCGTTTATTCCTGTATAGTTGTATGTGAAAACACAGTTTGTCAATGTCGGATTGCTGTTCATGTTGTACATCCCACCACCTACATACTCTGATGAGTTTCCTCTAAATACGCAATTTGTCAAAGTCGGATTGCCAGTTTCATTGTACATCCCACCACCAGATGCGCTTACCCAGTTATTGCTGAATGTACAATTGGTAATGGTAGGACTACCCTCGAAATTATAGAGTCCACTACCATAACCACACGACCACATTACACCACCTGGCCCGGTTTCACTATCATCTGTACCATCTGCTATTGTAAATCCATCCAGCAGGGCCGTTTCATCAGTAGTGCTGCCGGTTACGACGTGGTAGCTGTTTTCTGCACGTGTTGGTTCATCATCCAAATCACATGGATCAGCCACGTTGGCATCATCAACATACAGATCGCCACTCAGGATGGTTTCGTATAGCTCGATGTCTCTGGCGTTAGGATCCAGCGTGCCGAGGCCGGCATAGCCACCTTTGAGAGTAACTCCATTAATGAGTTGGAATGTGGCTGTTCGGTCACCAAGTGTTTGAATTACTCCCTGATCCGGCTTGTAAATACCCTGTGCAACGCGGATTTCGACTGGCTTTTCGGCAGAATTTGCGTCGGTCAGTGCATCCTGGAGAAAGGTGTAAGCATTTTCCCAGCTTGTGCCGTCGTTATTGCCAATAGCATCGTCATCGACGTAAATGACCTTGCCAAAGGCGAGTGGGCAGAAAAAAGCCACAAGGAGAATCAAAGGGATTATCTGGCAAATTCTCAAATTACTCTCCGGCGTCATTTTCGGCTTCCTCAATTCGTTATCAATTTTTTACACTTTTGCTGCTTCTATAAGAACATACGCAGGAAATTCTTAATATTGCAGGAATTTCAATAAAAATTATCTGAATTTGTCGTCCTCACCTTCCGGCAGATAAAGTCAAAAAGCATCTGGAATTGACGATAAGGTTGTCGAAACTGACTCAATCGCTTACAGCAAACTTGTAAAAAATCTTACTTTAATAGTCTTTAAACGTCTTTAGCCGGCACCGTTGATATCTCAGAAGGTCATGACAAAAGAGACGGGAATGCTTCTCATAAGTCTTTAGATATGACGATGTTTGGCGCAGAAAAAACACTAATGTGGCCGAGCGGCACCGAAATTGAATCGAACGCGCCCGGCAGGACTCGAACCTGCAACCTTCGGATTCGAAGTCCGCGACTCTATCCTATTGAGCTACGGGCGCAAAATCCATAAGTGCATGAAATATAACAAATTTTTACGCTGTCTGTCAACGATAATTGAAATCGATGGGCTTAACGCCGAGAGAAAACACGACACAATAACAGGTCTTAACCTGCTTCGGTTCAAGTGAAAACAACGTGTTTCTTCCACGTTTGGCTTTGTCGATGGTCATGCTGGCAGGAGACAATGGATGGACCAACGTATGCTCGATTTCATCAGCTTCAAAGCCGAAGACCCATCGTTCCATTCCGGCATAACGCTCGCGTCGCCGGACAACGAAGATATTCGATTCTCAGCCTCGAATTCGGTAAATGGGCTGGCGAGATATCGAAGGCCGAGCTGCCGGACCATTTTTACGTGGACTATGTCAGGGTTTACAAAGAAGTCGCCGCCAAACCGAAAAAGATGTGGTCGTCATGCCACTCAGCGAGGCCCGGATTCCGTATTTTGAGTCTGTCTCTGAAAGCGATAACGCACCTGTTTCCAATTCATAAATTCATAAAAGATTTTAACACGCTGCAGCCGATATAACTGATAAAGGGAATGAGAAAGCGCTGGTTGATTTGCAGATTCAGCCGGTATCAGACCTCGCGACGGATCGCGCGTTTTATAGTTCTATATAATCATCCGATAATCATGGGAAGTGCAAGGCAAATAATCGCACAAGGACAATGAGTCCAGTGCTTGATGCGCAATAGTAAAGGAATTTTGTTATGGCTTCAAATGCAAAGATAGGATTGTTGTTAGGTTTGGTAATCATATTTCTGATTATGTTTGCAATCAACGGCCTGTCCGGTTTTAATAATGCGAAAGACAATGATGATTCGCCGATTGTACTTGATAATCCACCTGGTATTAAGCCCAATGTAATGCTGGAAGATTTCCCGCCGAGGCCAGTTCCCGATCGGCGTACTAAAGAAACTCCACCTCCTGAGGTTCAGGAACGCCCTGAAGGTCAACCATCGAGAACCACACCGCCTGATGAAACCGGCAATCACACCGTGCCTGTGAAGCAGACCTGGCCTAAAGTTTATATTGTCTGCCAGGGCGACAATTTGGCTGACATAGCGAAAAAGTTCTACGGCCCGGAAGAAGGAAACAGAAGAGTAAACATTGAGAGGATATTTCAGGCTAATAACAAATCGCTTGAATCACCCGATAAGATTTATCCCGGTCAGAAGCTCATTATACCCTCGCTTCGTGCTTTGGTCCGGGATAAGAACGGCATTGAGAACATTTTTCCGGAATCGATGTTTGAGGAGGTCGAGTCTATCGGGAGGAGACAACTGTAGAGCAACAAGCGTAAACTTCTGTCAAAAAGTTTCAACCTGCCTCATTATGCCCGGGAATTTCTGCTGAAAGACTTGCATTCCTGTACGGGCCGTTTAAAATAGCGGAATGTTTGAAATTCACTTTTTTGAAGGAGCATGGGCAAATGTTTAAGAACCTGTTTTTCAGTATGCTGATGCTGTCGCTGGTTACAACCGGTGCGATGGCCGTTGAGTGGAAGGATTTGTTCGACGGCAAGACGCTGAATGGCTGGAGCATTCATAGCGGTTTTGCCAAGTACCGTGCAGAGGACGGGGAGATAGTGGGCACGGCGGTAAAAGGCAGCCCCAACACGTTTCTCTGTACTAACAAAGAATATGGAGATTTCATTCTGGAGTTTGAGGTCAAATGCGATCCCAGGTTAAATTCCGGAGTCCAGATTCGCAGTCAGATAGCCAAAGATCCGATGTTTTTCGTTTTTCGAAGGCCTGACGGCAGGCCCCGGCGGATTCTAATCCCGCCGGATCGCGTCTATGGCTATCAGGTGGAAATCGCCGGCGCCGAAACCGGCACCTCGGGTGGGATTTACGACGAGGCCCGGCGGGGATTTTTCCTGGCCGACGTGAGCGATGATCCGGATGCTCGCAGGGCCTTCAAGGACGACCAGTGGAACAAGTACCGAATCGAGTGTAAGAGTAGTTCGATTAAAACCTGGATCAACAATGTACCTTGTGCCGATCTGAGGGATTCGATGGATGCCAAAGGGATAATCGGTCTTCAGGTCCATGGGCTCGGCGGGAATTTCTTCCCTTACCAGGTCCGCTGGCGGAATCTGCGAATTTGCGAGCTGGATACAACCGGGCCCGGCAAGTTGAAAGTGGTGGTCGTTACCGGCGGACACGATTTCGAGCGTGAGCCGTTTTTCGAAATGCTGGATTCGATTAAGGAAATTAGCTATACCGAGGCGATACAGAAGGACCATAGCGAGCTGTTCGAGGACATCAGCGGATGGGATTATGATGTGATTGTGTTCTATAGCATGACCCAGGAGATTTCGGAAAAGCGCCGGCAGAATTTCCTCAGGCTGCTGGATCGGGGCGTCGGCGTAATAGCGCTGCATCATATTATGTGTGCGTTCCAGCAGTGGCCGGAATTCAGAAAAATCATCGGCGCTAAGTACTGCCTGGCCGATACCACGATAGACGGCGTCATGTGCAAGGCCGGCTCGTACCAGCATGATATTGACATGCAGATAAGCGTTGTGGATGACCAGCATCCGATTACCGAAGGTATGAGCGATTTTGTGATTCATGATGAAGGATACAAAAACTGCTGGTTTGACCGGGGCAATCATGTCCTGCTTACGGTCGATCACCCCGCCAGCGATAAGACCGTCTGCTGGGTGAGAAAGTACGGCAAATCAAATGTCTGCACGATCCAACTGGGACACGACTCAAAGGCCTACGAGAACCGCAACTATCGACGGCTTGTAAGGCGTGCCATCCTCTGGACTGCCGGCAGATTGTGATGTCACTCACATCAGGTGTTTATTTAACCGCTGGCAGCCAGAGATATAGAAATTGTGCTCCATCTGAATTCAGCCATTCGGGCAGCTCCAGATTGACTAACGGACCGATGCCGTCAGCATTAGCCGATGCTACGCCGTAAGCATTTGGCATGTAGCTTGAAGGCCGGCTATAGATGACCACCCGCGATTTCTTTACGCCCGCCATTTCCTTGGCCCAGTTGATGCCGTCATCCAGGTAGCCGATCTTGTCGATTAGTCCCTGCTCCAATGCCTGCTCAGCAGTGAATACCCGTCCGTCTGAAAGCTCGGTCATTTTCCGCTCGTCGATTTTTTTACGCCCATTCCGCACGACTTCGAAGAACTGTTCGGAATGGTGCTCGATTATGCCTTCCAGCACCTTACGCTCTTCTTCGTTCAAGTCGTGCAGAGGTGACGCCATGTCTTTCAATTCGCCGCTCTTTATGGTGACGGCTTTGACGCCGATTTTCTCCATTGTACCGGCCACGCTGAACGTCTGGAAAATCGTGCCGATATTGCCGACCACGCTGCTCGGCTGGGCGATTATGCCGTCGCATCCGCACGCGATGTAATAAGCCCCGCTGCAGCCGATGCCCAGCACGCATGCTATAACGGGCTTTCCTGTTTGCTGTCTGAACTTCTGCAGGTGATGATACATAATGTCACTTGCTGCGACGGTCCCGCCAGGAGAATTCAGGCGAAGAATTACTGCTTTGACCGAACGGTCCGCGGCGACCTTGTCGAGTTTCTCGATGAACAGGCTTACCGGATTCTCTCCCCGGCGTAACCAGCCGCCTTTTTGCCTATTGAAAAGCTGTCCGTCAACGTCGATTATTGTTATCTTATCGAATACGAACAATCCAGCGTCGCTTTGTATCCGGGTCTCTTCGAGCTGCCGGTCGGTCGGCACCAGCTCTACATGAAACGCAGTCTGCCCACAGCCGACCAGTACGGTCGGTAATATTAATATTCCCAAAAACGACCAGCTATTTCGTCTAAACATTCTATATTCTCCAAAAATAACCTTTTGTAAATGAGGACAGCACAGCATTCACGACCATCCCCAAAGCCTTCGGCTTTGAGGCTGCCACCCGTTTTACCTTAATTCTATCGTGTGGCAGCCTCATCCCGATTGTCTTTATCGTGATGGGGATGGCTTCTCAATGCAACGTCACTACGTAACTGTTTTTGCACCATTTAGTAATTCTCTAATATCTTTAATGCCTACACCGGGCCTCTGGGGAACGGTAATCTTGCCGTCTTTAATTTGCAAAGGCGGGTCGAACCAGTTGCTGTATCTCTCGGTTCCCTTTTTATATTCCTGGTATTTGCCGACGTCCGGTGTGAAAGAAGCAAAATGCAGCATGTAAACGAAGCCGAAGCCGCCAGATATATGAACGGTCGTAGGCATCCCCGCCAGTGCTGCCATTCGTGCGACTCGCGTCGAGCGAATCAGCCCACCGTAATACTGAAGGTCCGGCTGAACAATGTCCACGCCGCGATTGTAAATAGCCCAGCGAAAACGACGCTGACTGTATTCCTGCTCGCCGCCCGCCACGGGGATTGTCAAAGCATCGGCGACCTTTTTCGTATC
>JAFGPJ010000110.1 GCA_016936275.1 Sedimentisphaerales bacterium | reverse complement strand
TCGGCTGCCAAACCGCCAAAGGAATAAAGGAAGACGCTCAATTCATCGGCAACAAAACCGTCGAGATACTGGATAAATAAATCATGGCAGAAAAAATAAATCGAAGAAGGTTTCTTAAGAAATCCGCAATCGCCTCGACAGCAGCGGCAATTGGCATGTCGCTGGAAGAAAAAATCCTGCTGGGCCGGACTACGGCAAAAGCAAACGAAGCAGAGCGACAAAATTCCGGCAAAGAATTGCCCGCAGGTAAAATCGGTAACGTCAAAATCAGCCGGCTCATCTGCGGGGGAAATCTTATCAACGGCTTCGCGCATGCAAGGGACCTGATTTATGTATCTTCGCTGCTGCGGCATTATTTCACCGATGAGAAAATCATCGAGACCTGGCAGTTGTGCGAAGAAAATGGAATCAACACGATGATTTCGACCGTCAACGACCCGTACGCAGACGGCAACGACCCGACCGTCCGCGTCTTCAATAAGTACCGCAATGAACGGGGCGGGCAAATCCAGTGGATCGCGCAGTGCTCTCCGCAAAGCGACGACCTGACCGGCAGGTTCAAAATCGCCATCGACAACGGAGCGGTCGGCGCTTTTATCCAGGGCGAGATCGGCGACAGATGGGTAAAGTACGGCCGGATCGATCTGATTGCGAAAACAATCGAATTCATCAAGAGCAACGGACTTATCGCCGGGGTGGCGTGTCACGACCTTGAGGTGCCGATGGCGCTCGAAAAAGAAGGCATCGACATCGACTTCTACATGAAAACACTTCACCACGATAAATATTTCTCCGCCCCATCGAAAGACCAGCGCCCCGAGACCGGCCTTCCCGGCAACGATTGTATGTGGTGTATCTCGCCGGAAAAGACCGTCGAGTTCATGAAGAACGTCAGCAAGCCCTGGATCTCCTATAAGGTCCTCGCCGCCGGAGCCATCCATCCGCGGGACGGCTTTAAGTTCACCTTCGAATCCGGCGCCGATTTCGCCTGCGTCGGAATGCTCGATTTCCAGGTAATCGAAGACGTCCTGATTGCCAAGAACATCCTGACAAACAAGCTCAGCCGGCAACGCCCCTGGCGGGCATAAGTCTTCTTGTAGCCTTTTTTATTTTCGAAGGGATTCATGGAACTTCGTATCACATGAACCGGCGGTGAAACTTTCGGTTAAATATCGGCCGGATGGCGAAATAAACATTCTTTTGCGAAAAACACCACATAGAATCACGCTGGACAATAATTATAACAAGTGTTTGACTATGGGCCTGCCGACAGGTAAAATACCGCTTTGGAACGAATAAACCGGTAAAAAAGATATAAAATCCTATATATGGGATCCCTCAGGGATTGCCCGGTTTTCGTCGAGCAGGAGTCTTTTTTGATTTTACTTTTTGCTCTTGGTATTTTGGAATTATAAATACAGGCAGGAAGCCTAATTATGGCAGGTGAAGAAAAACAAGGCCGTAACGTTAAACTACCCGGCACAATTAACGCTAAATCGAATATGACTGGTAATCTATCGGTTCGGAGCATGCCGGAATCATTGGCCGCCGAGGCGGCGGTGTTAGGCTCGATGCTGATCGACCCGGAATGTATCGGGGATGTCGTGGAGATTGTGGAGCGAGATGCTTTTTACCGTATCGAGCATCGCCACATATTCGAGGCATTAATTTCGCTCTATGAAAAAAATAAGGGGGTTGGGATAGATGCTGTTCTGCTTCGTGATGAGCTTATCAAGCGCAACTGTCTCGAAGAAGCGGGCGGCGTCGAGTATATCGCGAAGATTTTAGACTCCGTACCATCGTCGGCAAACGTCGCTTATTATGCCGGGATAGTCAAAGACAAGATGCTGCTGCGAGAGCTTATCGCAACAGCAGGGGTTATCCTCGAGAATGCGTACAATCAGACCGGCGAACCTCACGAGGCTCTCGACGAAGCCGAACAAAGGATATTTGCCATTACGGATAGAAATATCAGCGGTAGTGCCGCAGCACTCAAGGATTTAGTCGTTCGCTCTTTCGAGCTGATTGAGAATCGCCAGGGCACTCACGTAACGGGATTAGCCACCGGGTACTATGAGCTTGATGATTTGACCTGCGGCCTGCAAAACGGTGAAATGATAATCGTTGCCGGCCGACCAAGCATGGGAAAGACAAGCCTTGCTTTAAATATAACAGAGCATCTCGGGCTCATTGAAAAGGTCCCGATAGCGATATTCTCGATGGAGATGGGCAGACAGCAACTTGCTGAAAGGTTCTTGTGCAGCATTAGCGAAATCGACAGCCAGAAGGTCAGAAGAGGCATGTTGAGCGACGAGCATTACAAGAAGCTGGCAGATGCCTGCGCGGAACTGTCCGAAACTCCGATTTATATAGACGATACATCGACGCTGACGCCGCTCGAGCTTCGCGCAAAGGCAAGACGGCTAAAGGGCCGGCACAATATACAATGTATCATTGTGGATTACCTGCAGTTAATGAATCTCGGCTCGGGGCGGACAGAATCTCGCCAGCAGGAGATTACTACGATTTCAAGATATCTCAAGTCACTGGCAAGGGAATTGAACATTCCGGTCATGGTTTTGAGCCAGTTGAATCGGGCTCCGGAGGGCCGGGAGGGACACAGGCCGAGAATGAGTGACCTGCGGGAAAGCGGCAGTATCGAGCAGGACGCGGACGTTGTTATGCTTCTGCACCGCGAGGATTATTACCATCGTGGAGAGGATGATTATGAGCAGGATAATACGGCGGAACTTATCATCGCCAAGCAGCGAAACGGGCCGACAGGTACCATCAAACTAACATTCAGGGAAAAAATTACGCGGTTCGAGAACGCCGCCCGTGTTGGAGAAGAAGTGGCACCGTTTTAGGCTGAGGACAGTCATTTGTGCCCGATCTTTCTACCAACGACATGCTAAACATGAGATACAAAATACGAAATGCGATTTTAATTGTTCTTCTATCGACGGCGTTTTTGAGTCTGCAAGTGATAGGTTCATCATCTCCAGGCAGCAGCGGAAAAGATGTTATTAAATCAATCGAATTCGAGAACAATCGCAAGTATAAAGACAAGACTTTGCGGAAGAAGCTTGATTTCAAAGTAGGCGACTACCTCGACCCGATTTTAGCTGAGTCCGGCAGAAAAATCATCGCGGAGTTTTATCGAAAAAAAGGTTTTCCGTATGCCGAAGTGACGCTGAACAGAAAGAAGCTACCCGAAGGCAAAATTATCTACATTGTTTTCGAGGGCCTGCGGATACAAATTAAATCCGTGAATTTCAAGGGCAATCACGCCATTAAAACAAGCGATCTAAGAAGTGCCATCAAGACCAGGAACAGGAACTGGCTGCTCTGGCCGGTTTACTATACCGAGGAAAAAATCACTGCGGATGTGGAAAAGCTGCGAACTCTTTATTACGAAAGGGGATTCTTAAATCACCGCGTCGCTGTCCAGGGCCAGACTCACATCACGTTCATCATCGAGGAAGGGCCTCTGTACAAAATCAGAAACATCACACTCCAGGGCAACACACACTTCGACAATGAGACGCTTCTGGCAAACCTTGATTTAGAAACAGGCCAAACATATTATCAACGTAAAGCTCAGTTACATACCAAACGTATTCTCAAGCTGTATCGCGAGGACGGCTACGTGGATGCAGATGTCCGGCAGCAACTGGCGTTTGTTCCGGATACGAACGTTGTGGACGTTGAGTTCAAAATCACTGAAGGCAGGCAGTTCAGAATCGGCAAAGTTGACATTACAGGCAACGAACAGGTCCATGATAAGGTCATTCGGCGGATTCTGGACGAGTATGACTTTTCGCCGGGCCAATTGTACAACGCCGATATCGCTCCCAAGCAGGGCCACGGCAAGTTGGAACGATATATCCAAATGGGAACGATGTCCGACGAGGCGATGATCAGGCCTGCTCCGCCAGCCGAGGAAGCACCGGACAGAAGAGATGCTATTGTAAACATCAAGGAAGGCCTGACGGGGATATGGCAACCAGGCATAGCAGTGGGCAGCGATAGCGGTGTCATCGGCTCGGTGATTTGGGAACAACGTAACTTCGATATTAAGGACTGGCCCGAAAGTTTCGAAGAGTTTATCACTATGCGGGCTTTTAAAGGTGCCGGCCAGAACTTGAGAGTCGCGCTTCAGCCGGGGACCATTATGAGCTACTATTCAGTGACATTTACCGAACCTTATTTTCAGGACAAACCGACTTCACTTGATGTGGTCGGCTCGAGCTTCGAGAGATGGAGAGAAAGTCACGATGAAAAAAAGACAAAAGCATATTTCGGATTCGAGAAGCGGCTTAAGAACCGCTGGCGACCCAGCTTAGGCTTTAGAGCCGAGGACGTCGAGGTTGACAACCTTGATTTCGATGCTCCACAGGAAATTATCGATGTAAAAGGGCATAATATGCTCTTAGGAGCGAAGCTCGGTATCGGTAGAGACTTGAGGAACGATCGATATGTACCAAGCGAAGGTTATCGCTTCGATGTCGACTACGAACAGGTGACCGGCGACTATGACTTCGGAATATTAGAAGGCAAAACCACATTGTATAAAACAATCTATGAAGATTTGCTCGAGCGAAGAACCGTCCTGGCAGTAAAACTTCTTGCTGCCACAACCATATCCGATGCGCCTCCTTTCGAAAAGTTTTACGCCGGCGGCACAGGCTCTTACGCTTACGGTATCAGGGGATTCGAATACAGAGGCGTAAGCACAAGAGGCATGCAGAAAAATGTTCCCAACCCGATACGAAAAGACCCGATAGGAAGTGACTGGATATTCCTGACCAATACCGAGATAACCGTGCCCTTAATCGGTGAGAATATTGGTGCGTTGTTTTTCTTAGACAGCGGAACAATCGACACCGGCAGGTATCGCGCCTCAATCGGTGCGGGTATAGAAATCTCGATACCTCAACTGCTCGGCACGCGTGTCCCGATGAGGTTCGAGTTTGCAACACCATTTATGAAAGACGAAGAAGATGAAAGACAGGTTTTCAGCTTCTATATAGGAAGACTGTTTTAAAATTGATTATCAAACCGTTAACGAGAGCCTAAAACGAGAAAGGAAATTTTTATGAAGATTAAGACGGCAGTTTTAGTTTGCCTGATAAGCCTGATGGTTTTGTTATTGGTCCATGAATATAGCATGGCCCAGATAGCACCTAATAATACGACCCTGCCGATTGGTATTGTCAATGTCAGGCGGGCATTGCGTGATTGTAAGGCAACCGAAAAGTACAGAGAAAAAACTAATGCCGAAAACGACAAAATGGATGCAGAGGAGCAGCAGCTCACCAGAGAAATCCAGGCACTAGCCGCCGGACTCAGGGCATTGAAACCGGACACCAGTGACTATATGGGGCAATATAAGGAATACCTGCAAAAACAAGCCAACCTTAAAACCATGCAGGAATTCAATCCCCGGCAGAAAGCATTAAAACACCAACAATGGACACAAACACTTTATCAGGAGATCCTGCGTATAACCAAGGCACTGGCTGCTGAAAAGGGACTGCCTCTGATCCTCGAAAGCGATGAACCTCAATTCCCCATTCAACAGTATGAAGAGCTTGCTATGATTCTTAATACCCATAAAGTGCTGTACAGCAACGGCTGCCTGGACCTAACGGACGAAGTCATCGCCGAGCTGGACAAGGAAGTGTCGAAATTTATCAATTAAATATATGCTGCACTTTGCTGTCTGATATTGAATGAAACTAACAGTTAAACAATTAGCCACGCGGCTCGGCGCCGAGCTGACCGGTAATGTTGATAAAATCGACAGGCAGATTACCGCCGTATCTCCGGTTAAGGCGGCGGGCGAAAATGAAGTTACCTTTGCCTCGGATGACAAACACAAAGCTTCGCTCAGCCAGTCAAACGCCGGCGCAGTCATTGTCTCGGCACGCATCGAAGACATAGACAAGCCACAATTGATCGTCAAAAATGTTAATGCCGCTCTCATAGAAACCCTGAGAATTTTCGCGCCCGAACTCAAGGCCGCAACCGAAGGCATTGATCCAACCGCCAAAATAGCCAACAATGCTAAAATAGCAACGGGCGTGTCTATCGGAGCGAACGTGGTTATCGACGATGGAGTCGAAATCGGACAAAACAGCATCATCGGCAGCGGATGTAAAATAGGTGAGAACTCAAAGCTGGGTGAGAATTCCCGCCTTGACAGCAATGTCGTCATTTACTACAATTGCCGCTTAGGAAATAACGTCATCGTTCAGGCAAACAGCACGATCGGATCAACCGGCTTCGGATATTCATTCATCGACGGTGCTTACAGATTGATTCCTCACAACGGTGGTGTGATTATCGAAGATTTTGTCGAGATAGGGGCGAATTGCTGCGTTGACAGGGCCAAATTCGGAAATACCGTCATCGGAGCCGGGACAAAGATCGACAACCTTGTACAAATCGCCCATAACGTAGTCATCGGCAAATGCTGCCTGATAGTAGGCCAGGCCGGTGTTGCCGGGAGCTGCAAACTCGGCGACGGCGTCGTGTTGGGCGGCCAGGTCGGGCTGGCCGATAATATTGAAATAGGCGACGGCACAATGATCGCAGCTCGATCCGGGGTGATGAGCAGCGTACCGGCCGGTCAGCAACTGGCCTGGACCCCTGCGATTAAGAGAGAAGATGCATTTCGAACAATGGGCTTGGTTCTGCGCCTGCCAAAAATGGCGCAGCAACTCAAGCAACTGAGCAAGAGGATAGAAAAACTTGAAGCTGCAGAAGACGATAAAAAGTGAAAGCAGAATGCGAGGACGCGGCATGTTCGGGGGCAAAGAAGCCAAAGTCCTTTTCCGCCCTGCTCCTGCAGATTCCGGCATAACTTTCGTTCGGACCGATGCCCCTGAGCCCGTCCGAATTAGCGCCACTGCGTCCAATCTTGCCGAGCGCAGCCGTCGCACAACAATCAAAAAAGGCTCGTTTAGCGTAGAAACAATCGAGCACTGTATGGCAGCAGTCAGCGCACTCGAAATCGATAACATTATTGTCGAAGTGAACGGCCCGGAGCTGCCGGCTATGGACTGCAGTTGTACCGAGTATTTCAAGACCCTTAAACGTACCGGCCTTGTCGAACAAAACGTAAGCCGGAAAGAATATATAATCAGAAAACCCATCACAATCACCGCCGGTGACACAAGCATTTATGCCCTTCCTCATTCCGATGATGGATTAAGCCTCACTTACGATCTCGATTATGGCGGTCATACCGGCATTGGCAGGCAAATTTTCAGTTGCCAGCTAACGCCTGAGAATTTCGAAAGGCATATTGCACCAGCCCGGACTTTCCTGCTTGAGGCGGAGGCGAAACAATTTCAGGCCCGTGGTATAGGAACGCATATTGGCCCACGTGATCTTTTAGTCATCAACTCGGATGGACCGATTAAGAACAGTTACAGGTTTCCCAATGAGTGCGTCAGGCATAAAATTGCTGATTTAGTAGGCGACCTGGCGCTTGTGGGCCGGGCCCTAAAAGGGAGAATTGTCGCCTATAAAAGCGGTCACACCCTCAATCAGCAGCTTGTCAGAAAATTATACGAGGCCGCACAGCAACAGGAACGCATAGCCAAATTCGGCACCGATGCTCTACTGGATATTCGGCAGATTGCCAAGATTCTGCCGCACAGGTATCCGTTCCTGCTCGTGGACAAGGTAATCGAAATCGAAGGTGACACTCGAATCAAGGGCATAAAAAATGTCAGCTTTAACGAGCAATTCTTCCAGGGCCATTTTCCGGGCACGCCGATAATGCCCGGCGTTCTCATCGTAGAAGCAATGGCACAAGTATCAGGCTTGCTGTTCGCCCAGCGACTGGAGCATACAGGCAAGCTTGCCGTGCTGTTGAGTATGGATAACGTGAAATTGCGTAAATCCGTCGTGCCCGGCGACCAGCTTATTCTTATCGCCGAGACGAACAGACTAAGAAAAAGAACCGCTCAATGTCAGTGTAAAGCACTGGTCGGTGATGTTGTAGTCGCAGAAGCAGAAATCAAATTTATGCTCGTTGATGACGAAAAAGTATAGAAACAGGATAAAGAGGCAATATGACTCAAATACATCCCAGTGCAGTAATTCACAAAGACGCCCAATTGGCCGATGATGTTATAATCGGGCCTAATTGTGTAATTCACAGCGGAGTCTCGATCGGTGCCGGCACGATACTCGATGCCAACGTGGTGATAAATAAGAACGTTAGCGTTGGTCAGAAGAATCATTTTTTTCCAAACTGCGTGCTTGGAAGCATGCCACAAGTTCTGCGTTTGAAATCGGATTCCGAGATCGGCAGGCTTGTAATAGGAAATGGAAATGTAATTCGCGAACAGTCAACAATCCATCCGGGCATTAATCCCGGCGACCGGACAACAATCGGGAACGATAATTTCCTGATGGTCGGCACGCACATCGGACACGATTGCACAGTGGAAGATAACGTTGTAATGAGCAACCTCGTGCAGATCGGCGGGCATTGCAAAATCGAAACGGGGGCATGGTTCAGCGGCCTGGCCGCTTCTCATCAGTTTGTAACTATAGGTAAATGGTGCTATGTGGCCGGACTAACCGGACTTAATCGGGATGTCCCCCCGTTCCTGACGGTCAGCGGACATTATCCACCTACAATTCGAGGGGTTAACAAGCGTGGTTTGAATCGAGCCGGCCTGAATGAGGAGCAGCAAGAAAGAATATTCGATGCGTACAAAAAACTATATCGCCAGGATGGCACATTACATGAGAATGCAAAAGCCCTATCAATGGAGGAAGGACTCGATGATAATGTTCGAGCTATGATTGATGCGATAACCAAAAGCAGTGAACATCAATATGGCAGGTACCTTGAGAAGTTCAGACATAGTTGATATTTCATACTTCAGCAACGAACAGTTAGACAACGAGAAATGAACAATGAGAAATGAACAATGAATGAATCTGTACAAAATAAGAAATTACGAACGGCGGTTATCGGCGCAGGTAAAATGGGGACGATACATGCAAAGGTCTATGATCAGCTTCCTGAGAGCGACCTTGTTGCAGTGGTTGATATCGACGCAGCCAAGGCTCAGCGTCTGGCAGACCAGTATCACTGTTCAGCCACAACTGATTGCGCAGAAATCATGGACAAGGTCGATGCCGTAACAATCGCGACTCCAACGGTGACGCATCTGAAATTGGCGAAGATCTTCATCAAGAAAAAAATTGCGGTACTAATTGAAAAACCGCTGGCAGCTAATGTCAGAGAAGGCAGGAAGATTGTTGCCCTTGCGAAAAAGTACGGCACTGTCGTGGCGGTAGGTCATTCCGAGCGATGTAATCCGGTCGCTCAGGCAATGAAAAGACTCGACATCCAACCAAAGTTTATCGAGGCGAACCGTATCAGCCCATATCCGTTCCGCTCGACCGACGTCGGTGTTGTGCTGGACGTAATGATCCACGATATAGATATCATCCTGTCCCTGGCGGCGAGCAAAATAAAGAAAGTGGATGCCGTCGGCGTCAATGTCGTTGAGGACAAAGAGGATATCTGCAATGCAAGGATTGTTTTCGAAAACGGCTGCATCTCGAATATTACCGCTTCGAGACTTGCTCTTAAAACGGAAAGAAGGGTCAGGGTCTTTAGCCGGCAGGCATATTTGAGTGTGGATTATCTCAAAAAAACCGGTATTATTATTAAAGCCGATCCGAATATTAACGTCGTAAAGTGGATAAAAGACCACAAACAGACCGGAGGATTCGACCTGACTTCGGTAAACTGGCCGGACCTGCTGCACATCGAGCAGCTCGACATCGATGATAAGGAACCCATCCGCCTGGAGCAGGAAGCTTTTCTGCAGGCCGTTACCGATAGAGAATGCACGCCTGAGGTCAGCGCCCAGGAGGGGCTTGCCGCACTGGAATGTGCTCAGAAGATTCTGGCCTCAGTTAAAAAACACAAGTGGAAAGAAAAAATCGTCGTTGATACGTAACGAACGGCCCATATAAAAACAAAATCATGCCCCGGCAGAAATTTTTAACTTTGAAAGATGAATATGATGAATAGTAAATTTTGGTACTATGGATTGTTGGCAGTTGTCGTACTGGTCAATGGCTGTAGCGAGAAAACGAACAAGGCTCAGGCCGACAAAAAAACAATAAACTTGGAAAGGAATATTGTGAAGTCACAAAGCAACATTGTGAAGCTGGAAACAAGCAAGGGAAATATCGTCATCGAGCTTAATGAGCAAGCGGCTCCCGTCACGGTCAAGAATTTCCTCGGATATGTCGAGGCAGGATTCTATGACGGCACAATCTTTCACAGAGTGATTCCGGGTTTCATGATCCAGGGTGGTGGATTCACAGAACAGATGGCACGGAAAAAAACGTTAAACCCGATCATCAATGAAGCAAAGAACGGCCCGAGCAATATGCGAGGTACAGTCGCGATGGCCCGAACAAGCGATCCCGACAGCGCAACAAGCCAGTTCTTCATTAATCACAGTGACAATGATTTTCTGAATTATATTGATGAAAACAAGGCGGGATATGCCGCCTTCGGCAAGGTCATCGAGGGAATGGACGTCGTGGATGCCATCGCAGCAGTAGAAACAACTACTCGCAACGGCATGGATGATGTTCCGGACGAACCTGTAATAATAATATCAGCAAAAGTCGTGCCGGAATAAACCAATTATTTCGTCATAATTTAGCGCCCGCCAGGAAATAACACACAGCCGGTCTCGGATCGGCTATAAAGTTTTCTTGCCACTATTTTGCCATTTTTTCTGTAACGAAAGGTCACTTTCGTGCCTCTTTAATATTGAGCATTCAAATATATACGATATGAACTTTGAAAGGAAAAATCATGGCAAAAATCTCAAAAAGTATTGTTGCGCTGATCGCGGCAACAGTCTGTATGGTATTGCTGGTTGGCCGTTCCATCGGACCGACAGCCGAAGTACAGGCCGGACAAACTGCAAAAGCTGACGAGCAGCAACAGGATGTATGTGTCCTGGTTGAGGCATTTATCGTAGAGGTCAATCTATCACAGCTATACGAGCACCGAGTCAGTCCCATCGGCCAAAAGCCCGATTCCGTGTCCGTGGGAAATATCCTTGACTGCCTGAAAACTAAGGACTTAGCACAGGTCACCACAGGTGTAAAAATTACAGTTAATTCAGGCCAGCATGGAGAGACTAAAATCAATGAGACCACCTATATAGAGAGGCAATTGAGCGGTAGAAATATTCCACCCAATGTACGTTATGCGAGTTTAGACACAGGCAAGACATTAGAAGCAACTGCATCTGTCCAGCCCGGCGGGGAAATATATGTTAGTTTTGACTTCAAGGAAAGCACATACCGGAACATTGCCGCTGCCGAGGAATTACCGCCCAACACCATCAGCAGGAAATGGTCTGGAGCGGTAAGACTCTATGCCGGCCGGCCCGCTATTGCCGGTGCGACACAAAATGAAGAAACCGCGGTTTTTCTGATTATCTCTGCCGACATAACTGGCGGATAGAAAGAATTCGTTCAGGTTTTGAGCTTTAATCTGCTGACCGTCTGGTGGGCAAACCGGGTCGGCTCAGGCAGGCGATACTTTACGGCACAGTCAAGAACAACTCTAATTGCATCTTTCAGGAGGCATTTGTGCCCCACTGAAACAAAGACCGGTTTAACGTTTGTACGCGTTCTTACAACCGCACCAATTATCTCGGATTTTGTGTTTTGCTTTCCTTTTTCATCTTTTAACAGGCTATAGGCCCCCTTATCAAGTTGGGGTTCCTCATAAATTCCTGTCAGCCGGCTTTTTGCGCAACCGATTGCCGGCCGATCCAGGAACAGGCCGAGATGGGCCGCTAGGCCGAGCCGACGAGGATGGGCGATGCCCTGGCCGTCAACGATAAAAACATCCGGTTGATTTTGCAGTTTCTCGACCGCAGCGATGCAGACCGGTGCCTCTCTAAAAGAGAGCAGCCCCGGTATGTAGGGAAAAGTTACTTTTCGAGAAGCACTCACAGTTTCCACAAGCTCAAATTCAGGCCGTCGTAAGACAACAACGACAGCGAAAATTCTCCCGCCGTCCTTACTGAAAGCACAGTCAAGCCCCGCTACCAATTCAGGTTCTTTCTTTAAGGGCGTAAACTTTACCCTGCAGGCAAGTTCGGCCTGAATCTCTCTGGCCCGTGAATAAGACAAATTCCAGTTATGCAGCTTTTTCATTGATTATCGACCGCTGAATATTGGTTTTTTACCGGACGAAAAGTATTTTACCTTTTCGAGGTGTTGTGCTACAATAATCAATTTGTGTTAATGTCAACTTTATACATTATTGTTACTTAAGGTCAGCAAAGAAGTAATATGGCCGTTAAAACAGAAAAAGCAATTAGAATTACAGGTGCCTCCGAGCACAACCTCAAAAATATCAGCCTGAGCATTCCGCGTGATAAGCTCGTGGTCATTACCGGCATCAGCGGCTCGGGGAAAAGCTCGCTTGCTTTCGATACGATTTATGCCGAAGGACGCAGGAAATATGTCGAATCGCTCAGCGCCTACGCCCGGCAGTTTCTCGAACAGATGCAGAAACCCGCCGTCTCCGACATTTCCGGCCTGCCGCCGACAATTGCCATCGAACAGCGAAGCGCCAGCCACAATCCCCGCTCGACTGTAGCCACCACTACCGAGATATACGATTACTTCAGGCTGCTTTTTGCCCGCGTCGGCACGCCTCACTGCTGGGTATGCGGCAAGGAAATTACAAGCCAGCACTCAACACAAATCGTCGATTCCATTCTTTCGGAGCCGGAAGGCACGAAAATCCAGATATGCGCCCCGCTGGTTCGCGGTAAAAAAGGCGAGCACAAGGATATCATCGCCAATATACAGCGAGAAGGCTTCGTACGTGTCCGTGTTGATGGTACAATTTGTGATCTTCGAAACGCACCGGCTCTAGATAAGAACAAAAAGCACGATATCGCCGCGGTTGTCGACAGGTTAATACTCAAAGATGCAATTCGCATCCGGCTGGCTGACTCGGTAGAGACGGCGCTGAAACTCGCCGACGGCGTGATTCTCGCATTAACGCAGGATCCCAATGCTGACAAAAAAAAAGGCGGCGACGGAAAATGGAAAGAAACGATCTACAGCGAGAAATTCGCCTGTCCAAAGCACCCGCAGGCAAGTCTCGAAGAATTATCGCCCCGGCTGTTCAGCTTCAATAGCCCTTACGGCGCCTGCAAAAGCTGCGACGGTCTTGGGACAATCCTGGAGTTCGATCCCGACCTGATCGTGCCGGATAAAAGTGTTTCACTGGAAAACGGTGCTATCGATGCCTGGCGAAAAGGCGGCAAGAGAATGAATATCTTCTACAACAGGCTGGTCAAACGTTTTTGCAGGAAGATGGGTATCGACAAATCAATACCATTCAACCAAATACCGGAAAATTACAGAACGATTCTGATGTATGGGACTACCGGCGCAGACGTGAAGAAATACGGCGTATCATTCGAAGGAGTGATTCCAAATCTTAACCGGCGATGGGAAAACACAACCAGCGAATATGTTAAGACCAGATTGACCAGCTACCTGTCACAGCATCCCTGCCGCAGTTGCCAAGGCGCCCGGCTACGACCCGAGGCGATTGCCGTAACTATCGGAGGCAAGAGCATCAATCAACTGACCGCCCTAAGCATCGAAAAAGCAGAGGCTTTCTTCAAGAAGCTGAATTTGGATAAAGAGCAGTCACTGATTGCCGCTGCCGTGTTAAAAGAGATAAAAGCACGGCTTAAATTCATGTATGACGTCGGCCTTGGGTACCTGACTCTGGATCGGATGAGCAGCACTCTTGCCGGCGGAGAAGCACAGCGAATCCGCCTGGCGACACAGGTCGGCAGCGGACTGGTCGGTGTCTGCTACGTGCTCGATGAGCCGACAATAGGCCTGCACAAGCGAGATAACGACCGATTGCTGGGAATCCTGCAGCGACTCACCCGTTTGGGAAATACTGTAATTGTGGTTGAGCACGATGAGGATATCATCAGAAGCGCCGACCACATAGTCGATATCGGCCCTGCCGCCGGAGCACACGGCGGAGAACTCGTTGTACAAGGCACACTAAGTAACATTACCAACTGCGAAAAATCACTGACGGGCGATTACCTTAGCGGCAAGAAGAGTATAGCTCTTCCGGCAAAGAGAAGGCGTTATGATCTGAGAAAATGTATCGAAGTAAAAGCTGCGGCTGAAAACAACTTAAAGAACATCGATGTAAAATTTCCGCTCGGCGTCTTTACATGCGTCACGGGTGTCTCCGGCTCCGGCAAGAGCACTCTGGTCACCGAGATTCTGCTAAAAGCCCTGAAGCGCCGGCTCTATCAGTCCCGCGATAAACCCGGCAAACACAAAAACCTTCTTGGAACATCGCAGATTGATAAAGTGATAGAGATCGACCAGTCACCCATAGGAAAAACGCCGAGAAGTAATCCGGCAACTTATACCGGAGCCTTCGATGTAATAAGAAAACTGTTCAGCATGACGCGTGAGGCGAAGATAAGGGGCTATAAACCGGGACGATTCAGCTTCAACGTCAAAGGCGGACGCTGCGAACACTGTATGGGACAGGGCACAAAGAAGATCGAAATGCACTTTTTGCCGGACGTTTATGTTACCTGCCAGAGCTGTAAGGGCACAAGATATAATCCCGAGACCCTTACTGTAACGTACAAAGGCAAGAGTATTGCCGATGTCCTCGAAATGCGGATTGAAAAGGCGATGGACTTCTTCGCGAATTTTCCGACGATTGTGCGGATATTAAAGACATTGGTCGATGTCGGGCTCGGCTACATGCAGCTTGGCCAGGCATCGACGACTCTTTCCGGCGGCGAAGCTCAGCGAGTTAAACTCTCCGCCGAATTAGGCAAGGCGGCGACCGGACACACCATGTATCTGCTCGACGAGCCGACTACGGGGCTGCACTTTGCCGATATTCATAACCTCCTGAACGTGCTTCAGCGACTGACAGATTGCGGCAATACTGTTGTCGTCATAGAGCATAACCTTGACGTAATCAAAATGGCGGATTATATAATAGACCTCGGCCCCGAAGGCGGCGAGGCCGGGGGCAGAGTAGTCGCCGCAGGAACGCCTGAGCAGATTGTTAAAAACAACAACAGCTATACAGCTAAATTCCTGGAAGAGAAACTCGTCAAAAGCCAATAGTAAGGCAAGCAACAAAATGTGGGAATTTCGATTGCGTGATATTGAGGATTTGAATCGATTAAGTAATCGCCTCGGCGTCAATGTCGAGGCGATTGAAGACGTTTCGATTTTGAACAAGCCTGTGAAGGTTGGAGAATTAGTAATACCAAATTCGCTGACCGTGCATCCGATGGAGGGCTGCGACGGGGATTCCCAGGGCCGACCGGGAAAATTGACGCTCAGACGATACGAAAGATTTGCCGCAGGCGGCGCGGGTCTGATCTGGGCGGAAGCTACGGCGGTTGTTCCTGAAGGCCGGGCGAATCCGAGGCAATTATGGATTCACGAAAAGAACAAGGAAAGTTTCGCCGCAATGGTCAAGATGATGCGGCAGACCGCCGCCGAAAGTATGGGATCGAAGCATAAACCCATTATTGTGCTACAACTGACCCATTCGGGACGATACAGTAAGCCTGAAGGTATGGCGCATCCAATCATCGCCCAGCGCGACCCGTACCGTGATGCTATGGCCCCCCAGCCAAAACCGGATCCGAACAGAAAAAGCAGGATACCGGAAGACTGGCCGCTTGTGACGGACGACTATCTCGACAAGCTCCAGGATGCTTATATCGAGGCGGCAAGAATCGCCTTCGAGGTTGGATTTGACGCTGTAGATATCAAGTCCTGTCATGGATACCTCATTAACGAGCTTTTTAGCTGCCGCAGCAGAAAAGGAAAGTACGGCGGCTCATTCGAGAATCGAACAAGATTTCCACTTGAAGTGATCGATAAAATAAAACAAGAGCTCGGCGAAGACGCCGTCATTACAATGCGCCTCGGAACTTACGACGCAATTCCTTATCCTTACGGCTGGGCAGTTGATGAAAAAGATTATACCAGGCCGGACCTGACCGAGCCCAAGAAGCTGATTGGGCTTCTGCGGCAGCGAGGACTTCAACTCATAAACGTCACGATAGCGAACCCATATTATAATCCGCACGTGGGCAGGCCCTTCAATGAGCCTATCGTCGGCGGATACGATGAGCCGGAACATCCGCTGGTGGGTGTCGAGAGGCTCGTTAACCTGACGGGCGAGATTCAAAAGCAATTTCCCGATATCGCCATGGTCGGCACAGGTTATAGCTGGCTAAGAACTCTTTTTGCCAACGTTGCAGCGGCAAACATAACCAACGGTTTGACCACTCTTGTCGGTGCAGGACGTATGGCCTTTGCATATCCTGATTTCGCAAAAGATATTATCGAAAACGGCAAAATGTACCCGGAGAAAGTATGTGTAAGCTGCAGCGCATGCACACAGATCATGCGTGACGCCGGCATGACGGGTTGTGTAGTGCGGGACAACAAAGTTTATGGGCCTATATTCGAGCATGGCCGAATGAGTGACAGGGACAATCTTGCCCGGCTCGCAGCCGCCTGCCGCAAGTGCCAGGAGCCGACGTGCCAGTTAGGCTGTCCCGCCGGTGTGAACATCCCGAAATTCATCAGCCAGTTTCTAGACGGCGAAGAACAGACCGCGTACGAAACATTGAGAGAAGCAAATATATTTCCGGAAGTCTGCGCCTGGTTGTGTCCGGTCGAGCAGCAGTGCGAAGGCAACTGCCTGCAAAGTTTTATAGGCGACGGCCCCCTGCCGATTGCCGAGATACAAAGGTATCTGGCAGAGCAGGCCAACAAGAACGGCTGGTCGAAACTTCGGATACCGAAAAAAGCAACCGAAAAAAACATTGCAATAATCGGCGCCGGTCCCGCGGGGCTGTCCTGTGCGGCAAAACTCCTCGAAGCGGGGCATACCGTAACAGTTTTTGACGCCGGCACGGAACTTGGCGGCATGATAGCTTCGGTCATCCCAGCCGACAGGCAGAGAAATTCGCTCAGGAACGAAATAGCAGCAATTTTTGCTGATGTGCCGAAAGAGCGGATGATTTTGCGCTTAGGCAAAGAATTGAATAATGATTTCAACCTGGATAACATAATCGAAGAGGGATTCGACGCCGTCTTTATCGGGATGGGTTTACCGAATTCTGTCGGCATCGACGACAAAGCCAGAGACATTGACGGCTTATGGAATGCGATTGAATTCCTCTCGACAGCAAGAAAACCGGAAGTGCCAAATCTCAAAGGCAAATCCGTAGCTGTCATTGGAGGTGGCAATACCGCGATGGATGCGGCAACGACCGCCAAGCAACTCGGCGCTAAGGATGTTTACATAATCTATCGTCGCTCATTTAAAGAAATGCCTGCCTGGAGCGGCGAGCGCGATCAGGCTATCAACGAAGGCGTACACTTTCTGATATTGACTCAGCCTATAGGTTATAATTCTGATAATAGTAATAAATTGACAGGGATTAAGGTTTGCCCGACGATACTGGGCGAGTTGGACAAGAGCGGGCGCCGAAGAGCCGAACCGCTTGAATCGAGTGCTTACGTTCTTGATATAGATATCGTTGTGGAAGCGATAGGCCAGAAGCCACCTCAAAACATTAAAGAAATCCTGCCGGGCGTCGAGTTAACAAACGGTCTCATTTGGATAAACAAAGGAACGCTGGCTACGTCCAGGCGCGGCGTTTATGCCGGCGGCGACCTTGTAAGAGGAGCATCAACTGTAGTAGCGGCTGTGGCGGACGGTATGGCCGCTGCAAACGAAATTGCCGAATATTTGAGAAATTAAATAAAAAGAGAGGATTGAAGAAAATGACAGAACGACCTGTAGCAATCGTCACAGGAGCAAGTCGCGGTATAGGAAAAGGCATTGCAAAAGAATTAGGTTCGCTGGGTTACGACCTGGTGGTGAATTATTATGATTTCAACACCAAAGGAAAGCCTGACGATTCCAACGCTTCGCAGACACAAAAAGAAATCAAAGCTCTCGGCGTAAAATTTGAAATTTTGAGAGGCGATATCAGCAGTGCCGATGATCGTGACAGCCTGATTGCCCTGGCAAAGTCAAAATTCGGCCGATGCGACATACTTGTGAATAATGCAGGCGTCGCGCCTTCGAAGCGAATGGATTTGCTTGAGGCAACTGAAGAAAGTTTCGACAGGGTGCTGGGAATCAATCTCAAAGGCCCTTACTTTTTAACACAACAGGTTGCTAATTGGATGATTGAACAGAAAAAAGCGAATCCTGATCGTGCATTTCGTATTGTCAGCACAGGCTCCATTTCATCATATACCAGCTCGCCGGCGCGCGGAGAATATTGCGTCAGTAAGGCAGGAATCAGCATGATGACTAAACTGTACGCTGACAGATTAGCCGAATACGGCATCGGAGTATTCGAAATAAGTCCCGGTATTATTGCGACTGATATGACCAGCGTTGTCAAAGACAAGTACGACAAGCTAATCGCAGAGGGCCTGACTCCAATTAAACGATGGGGTCAGCCGGAAGATATCGCAAAAGCCGTTGGAGCAATTGCAGAAGGCAGGCTCGATTTTTCGACCGGCCAGGTCATCAACGTCGATGGCGGATTCCATTTAAGGAGGCTATAGGGAGTAACAATGAATATTAAAAATACACTCGAAACATTGTTGAAAGACGGTTTCATTCTCGTCTTTAACCAGGACAAGCTCGATGTTGTGAAAACCGCCGAGGCCCTGATCAAAGCAGGCGTCAATAACATGGAAGTCACCTGCCGAATCAAAAAGCCACTTGAGAAACTGTCCCGACTGCGAAAGGAACTGCCTGATTTTGCGACAGGCTCGGCAAGCCTTATCGATTCACCGCGGTTGCTTGAGCTTTATAACAAGGCCCATCCCAACGATCCGCTGCCTTCACTCGACCAAGCTGCCGAAGCCGGAGCGTGCTATCTTGTCTCGGCGATAAATTTCAGTGACACCGGTTTTGAGAAATACGCCGGGAAAATCCCCATGATACCCGGCTGCGGCAGCGCTACAGAAATCGTCAGCCAGTTTTCCAAAGGAGCGAACCTCTGCAAGGTATTCCCGGCCAAACAGCTCGGCGGCCCGGCATTCATCAAGGCAATCGACCCGGCGATTCATAAGACCATCAGCCTTGTTCCAACAGGCGGGACCAATACCGACAACATCCCCGACTACATCGACGCGGGAGTTCTGGTTATGGGCGGCTCGTTCAGTATGATCGAAAAAAACACGATGAAAAAAATTGTCGATGAGCAGGACTACGGGCTTTTAGCCAAAGAACTGAAAAAGATTAAAGAATTGATCGACAAGCTGCGGGCGGACAAATACCCCGGCATAGATTTCGCCTCCGCTTCAGTCGAGCAGATAAGTAAAGCCACCGGCAGAATTTTCAATACGAATTGATTGAAATATGAAACAGCACACAACGATGCACAAACTCCTTGCGGTCGTCTTAATGCTATTAATGAAGATACCGCTTTGCGGGAACGTCGAGGCTTCTTCCGAGCCACTAACTCTTAAC
>JAFGPJ010000109.1 GCA_016936275.1 Sedimentisphaerales bacterium | reverse complement strand
GGCAGGAGTTTCAATTGGAGCTGGCTCCTGAATGCTTCCAAGCAGGACCTTGTGCCGAAGCAGGAAGACATCAAACCCGGCCCAGGGATATTCCATAGTATCGCGACAGGCTGCGATCCGCTCGTATAAAACCACAATAAAACCAAAGGGGCGGGCACTCGGACCTGCCCCTAATTTTTTCTTTCTTCCTTCGGTCTGTGTTTCCAGCGGCGATGCAGCCACCAGTATTGGCTCGGATCTTCCCGTACGAACTCTTCAATCGCCTTGGTATACTCCGCTGTCACCCACTTAAGCGGATCGTCTTTGTTGATCCATTCTTCGGGGAAAATGATTCGATTGATCCCCATTTCAAAAAAGAAGTGGTTATCCACCCGTCTGCTGTAGCCAACTGCTATCGGCATATTTTTAGTTATGGCGAGCAGCCCTATGCTCTTGTAAGTGCTTGCTTTGCGGCCAAAGAAATCGACAAAAATCCCTTTTTTGCCGGCATCCTGATCGGCAACGAAGCAGAGCGTTGCGCCGGCCGAAGTCAATTCATCCATTAGCGACGTTGCACCCTTTTTATCGATAATTTTTTGCCCGGCGGACCTGCGGACTCCGTAAAGATATTTGCTGATGTATTTGTTATCCAGAGGCCGGGCAATGCTGTAAACCTCGAAACCGAACATTCCTAAAAGATATCCGATGATTTCGAAATTGCTGTAATGAGCGCCGACCATAAGCAAGCCCTGTCCTTCCATCATCAGCCATTTAGCTCGTTCGACGTTTTTATACCGCGAGTAATCTCGCCAGTTATATTTTTTTACGAGCCGCGGCGTAAAAAGAATATCTATGGTCAGCATTACAAGCTGCTCGAAGCTTCGCCGGCCCGTTTGCCGTATCCATTGCTCACTTTTTTCCGGATAGCTCGCTCGGAGATTTTCCAGAGCGCGGTTTCGCCCGCGATGATAGTATTTCCACAGCAACCTACCCAAAAAACATGCGGTGTTGAGATTCGTCTCGACGTCGAACAGATAAAGAAAAACAACAAGAATCCGCAGCATAAAATAGGCGAGCCAATCTTTGATGGGATTGTGCTTTTTCTTTTTCTTCTTACGTTGGGGCAAATCGGCCATAGGCGGTGATTGTAGACTTAAAACCGCTGTTGTCAAGTCTCAAGAAGTGTCTGCTTTTCTGAATGAAAGAATAACCAGTGCCCCGGCCAAACGTCGGATCTGCCGAAACGATTGACTAAAGACACTGGTTGTATATCGTCATCGAGAATAAATTAATTCGTATATACCGGATTAAAATCGGTAGCCTAAACCGAAGAAATATTTTACGTCCGTTTTATGGGCGCCAATTGCCGGTGTCGCATCATAATTCAGGATTGCTTTTGCGGTTGCAAAAAACGTCTCGGTAAAGTCGGCTCGTACACCGCCAGTTGTTGTAAGATAGTAGTCGGAGAATTTATCAATGGCCGGATAATACGTCAAATCATGTACTAACTTTATGTTCTTGCGAAGTTTCTTGTCAAAGTTATAGCCAACTTGTAACGAAATTTCGCTATTGCTGTCTGTCTGGTTGTCATATTTCTCATAAAGCGACGCCAAACCGAACTCAGATGAGAAGTTCATATTTTCCGACTCGATCCACTGATAACCACCACCGATACCGATTATCGTACGCCGGTCCAGCTCAGCAACAGCGTCTTTTTCGTATCGGCCGTCAACGTAACCGTACATTTTCTTGCTGAAGAAGTAGTCATACTTGCCTTTTGCCCGCCACCAGTCTTCAATAGTCACCGTTTCGCCGGTGTCCGGGTCTTCCTGTTCACCCTTTGCGTAGTCGGTACTAATTGTTGTGCGGTCTTTCTCGGTGCGTTTGGCAAAATTGGCGTTGGCGCTAATCATCTCTGTTTTTGTATTGCCGTGCGTAGAGGTAACCCCGATGGCAATATCTCCCGTCCATTTCGGTATGGGTTTGGGAGGCGGGTTGATTGAGACAATATCAGCGACCGCAAATTCCTGAGCTTTCGTCGACTCACTGCCTCCGATGGCGAATCGACCGGGCTCGGCGCTCGAGACTTTTTGCGTAAAGCCAGTTTCGTCTTTCAGGTTGACCTCGATCGGTGCATCACTGCTCAAAGTCCGGATGTTGGACAAATCCACCGTTACCGTTCCGGCAACGTCCGCCTTGATGGTTAATTTTCCATCTACAAGATGCTGAATCTTCCCGGTTAGACGATCCCCATTCTTTAGAACAAGCTCGTCCGCTTGGCTTGACTGTGCGAACAGCATCAGGCATACCAGTGCAATCAGTATTCGATACCACATTGTGCTCTCCTTTCAATTCAAATTCCTAAAACATGTGTGGCGTCCGATGCGACGCCCGAACAACTCTGAGTTCATCTTGTTTAACCGTGTACTATCCCAGACTGTGGTAGGAAGCCGAAGCTACCGCGTCAGGCAGTACCGGTGATTACACCGTTAATCACCGCAGGTGCAACGAGGCACTGTCCAGTAATCACTTGGAGCCTAAAATGTCTCGAATTTCTGTAAGAATTTTCTCTTCAGCAGATGGAGGCGGTGGCACTGCGGGGGCAGCCTCTTCCTTCTTTTTAGCTACATTCATTGCCTTAATCACCATAAATATTGCAAGAGCCACGATTAAGAAGTTGATAATAGTATTGATGAACATTCCATACCCGAGAGTAACCGCCGGAATCGTGCTACCAGCTGCATCAATGCTTTCCTTCTTTAACACAATCGCCATCTGCGAAAAATCCACATTGCCCAGCAGCAGTCCGATAGGCGGCATTATAACATCATTGACTAAGGAGGCGACTATTTTGCCGAAAGCTCCGCCGATGATAATACCCACCGCCATATCCATAACATTACCCCGCATCGCAAACGCCCTGAACTCTTTTACCAGACTCATGACCTTTACCCTTTCTAATAAAACTGTTTTTAAAGAACTTTAGACTGAAACTGAATTATTGTAGCAAAACCCAGGTTGGCCAATCGCCAGGACTGCGGCGGAAACGCCTGCTTTCTTGAGAACTAATTCCAGGTTCTTGAAATCGACGCCCCCCAGGAGAAGCCCTATCGGAGGTATGATTATATCATTGGCTAACGAGATCATGATCTTGTTGAACGAAGTCCCGACGACAATGCCTACGGCCATGTCCACCGCATTGCCCTTCACGGCGAACTCCTTAAATTCCTTTAAAAGTCCCATAGTACTCCTATCGATTAAGGTGACCAATCATTGATACAGCCAACTCCATCGCTACGGTCGAGCTACAATCGCTTCAGCAGTTTATCGCAGCAAAACAACCCAACGAATCTTCGCCACGAAACAAAATCATGCAAGCAGGGCAAAAAGGTATCGACCATCTATAGTTGCAGCCCTGATAAATCGCCACTCTTTTCTTTTATTTTTTGGCAGTACACCTCGTACCGCTCTTTTAGTGCATTTACCGATTTATTAAGGTTTTCAATATCGGTCTTGAGATTACTTGCTTCCTGCCCTAACAATTCAGTTGCAGGAATTTCTTTCAGTTTGGCGGTAATTTTCTCGATTTCACCTGTCTTTGCAACTATCGCCTCTTTGTAAGTCATAGCCATACTCCGAAGCTGGCCTGCGTCCATTTTTTCCGCCTCGGTCTTCACCTCACTTATGGGCTTATTCTCATCGGTCTTCTTACCTCCGCAGCCTGCGATCGTGATCGCACAAAAAGCGAGCAGCCAGTAAAACTTCACACTTTTCATAATCATTTCTCCATTAAAGGTTATTATTCGCTGTTTCCGAGCAGGCAGCGGTAAATGATCCCGCCTATTACAGCTCCGATGATCGGGGCAACCCAGAAAAGCCATAGCTGCGCGACCGCCCAGTTTCCAACAAACACCGCTACGCCGGTGCTGCGTGCCGGATTGACTGACGTATTGGTGACCGGAATACTAATCAGGTGGATTAACGTCAAACCTAAACCGATAGCGATAGGCGCAAATCCCTGTGGTGCACGCTTGTCGGTTGCACCCATTATAATCAACAGAAACATCAAGGTCATCACAATTTCTGAAACCATGCATGCTGTTAGCGTATATCCACCCGGAGAACGCGCTCCATAACCGTTTGAAGCAAAACCGGCTGCTGTACTGAAACCTGTTTTGCCGCTCGCTATAACAAATAGCACGCCAGCCCCAGCAATCGCCCCAAGCACCTGAGCCACGATGTAAGGCGCAAGGTCCTTTGACGGGAACCGACCTCCTGCCCACAGCCCGATGGACACTGCCGGATTGAGGTGACAACCGGAGACATGGCCTATGGCGAAGGCCATCGTCAGAACGGTCAATCCGAAAGCCAGGGACACGCCAAGCAATCCGATCCCCACATTTGGAAAAGCGGCAGCCAAAACCGCACTGCCACAACCTCCGAGCACCAGCCAGAAGGTTCCGAAAAACTCTGCTCCTACTCGATTTCCCATCTTTACCATCGTGTTCTCCTTTCTAATATGAAGAGTTGATGAAGCTGCTACTCAATGAATCGCCATATTTTTTACACCTCGCATTGCGAACTGCGAAAAAAACTGTGACGCCAAATGCAACATCTTACCAACATTTCAATTGTATTTTACCACTTCACTACTGTTAAGGTTTATGCAGCACCGCTTTTCATGTGAATATCACGCTGTGGATAAGGTATCGTGATATCGTTCTTATCAAGAGCGAGCTTAATCTTCTCCGTTATATCGAACCGCACAGCCCAGTAGTCAGCAGCTTTGACCCAGGGACGTACGACAAAGTTAACGCTGCTTTCCCCAAGCTCTGATACGGCTATCGTATATGCCGGTTTCTTTTAGAATCCGTTCATCGCTTAAGATGACGTTTTCAATCACCTGACGAGTCTTTTTAAGGTCATCGTCATAGGAAACACCGACAACCAAATCGATACGCCTTGTCCCATTAGCCGTGAAATTCATAATGTTGCTGCCTGTTACCTGGCCATTCGGAATAATAATCCTCACATTATCCGGCGAATTAAGTATCGTATTGAAAATCTGAATCTCTTGTACAGTCCCCATTTTACCGGCCAATTCGACAAAGTCGCCGACCTTGAAGGATTTGAAAATAACCAGCATGACACCCGCCGCAAAATTGCCAAGAGAACCCTGTAAAGCAAAACCTATTGCCAAACCAGCAGCTCCAACAACAACGGCGAATGAACCAGTTTGAACTCCCAGTTTGTCCAACGCAGCAATGACAACAAAGACCAGCATTGCAATGTAGCACAAGTTCTCGGCAAAATTAACGAGTGTCTTTTCCACTTTTGCCTTGACCATGCCTTTGCCGATCAAACTGGAAATAAGTTTTGCTATCCAGCGACCTATGACCAATATCGCAATCGCAGCAACAACCCTCAGTCAGTCCGTAGGTAGCCAGATATCCATAAATTGTTTGTAGAACTTCTTCCATAATGATATTTCCTTAGAAATCCTGATCGAAAGGTTAAGTTGTGGTTAATAGAATCTAACTTGATCCTTTGTTATTTGTCACCTTCTTTCTTTCCACCGAGCAGACCACCTAAGCCCTTTATAAGGTCTTTAGGTTGCTCTTTTATAACACCTTTCAATTCCTCCGGCACCTTGTCTTTAAGCTCATCGCCGAGCTGCTTATCGATTTGTTTGTCGATTTCCTCCGACAATCTTTCCTTGCCGGCTTTTAACGCTGCCTGCTTGATACTCTCGGTAAGTCCGTGAGTGTCGAATACCAGCCGGGGCTCGGTAATCGGGCCTACTATCTTGATTGTGGTTTTAAGGTCTTTGAGTATTTTGAAGGCTTCGGAAGTTGTCTGGCCGCCCAGACCAAGGATTCCATCGCCCTGAGAGCTGGCCTGCATGTTCTGAACTTCGACATCTACAGTAAGGTCGATTGATTCGCTCGTGACAAGACCGCTGAACTGTCCCGAAGCAAGGCCGGAAGTAAAGTTCAGCCCCGCGCCGCTGCTTAAATTCGACTGCAATTTGCTCAGGTCGAGGCTGGTGAAATTCCCCGTTACCTTCGGCACTTTCTCTCCCTTGCTGTAATCGAAGGTCATATTGATTTCGAGCGGATTGTCGTTTGACTTGACCTTCAAATTGATAGGCAAGGCGGTGGCAGCAGGAGCATCGTTAATATTTTCCATCGTAATATTGCTGTTGCCGAACACCGGTGATTTTATCCCAACCTTTTCCAGCAATACGTTTCTTGCCAGGAAGCGGGCAGAAGTCGGAACATTTGCCCGGGCAATGAGGTAGTCGAGATATTTGACAGGTTTCTGTTCGGCGGGCACTTCAGCCTCTGCTTTTTCACCGGGTTCAGGCAGCCACTTTTTGGCCTTTTGCAGCCATTCCTTGACTGTTTTGGCATTATCGAGATATTTTTCAAGCTTGGCAATATCCTCGACCGCCACCTTGTATTCGCACGGGTCGAAAACTTCCGGCTCCGCAGCTTTTGTTTCGGTCACTTTGCCGGGCGATTGACGTTTCTGATCGAATTGGACATCCGACAATCTCACCTCATCCATGATAACTTTACCCAGCGTCAGGTCATAAACGCTTGCATCAGCGGATATGTTCCCCACTGCAATCTGGTTGTTTGCAGGATTAGCGGCATCGGTCACCTGGATGCCCGAAACGGATGCCTGGCCGTTCAAGATTGAGAGCTTGACTGATTCGAGATCGACTTCGGCGCCATTTACCTGTGTAAGTCTGGCGGCGGCGAATTCCCTTATTTTCGTGTCCTTCAGAAAGTGTGTTGCTACACCGAATATAACCAGGAGAATCACGGCAAAAGCAATACCGGCCTTACGGATGATTTTGGTCTTGGCTGTGAAGAGAGCCTTTACGTCTTTTGCACTTTTGCCGATTAGAATTCGGTCGAGGATTCGCACCCATTTGTTCGAATACCACTTCTTGAATTTCTCGGATTTTTCTTCCGCTTTCAACATCATACGACGAAATCCAACGACCGACTTGGCCATAAGCAATCCGACTACTACTCCAACGGCCGGGCCGACAATTAAACCGCCTACAACGGCATACTTACTGAAATCTGTGAGGCCGATAATGGGTATCGCCGCTAAAATCTTCAACAGACCTGAAAGATTGTCCTGGACAGCCATTCCAATGTGATAAAGCACAGGGGCGGCTGCAAAACAAAGGGCCTTACCCAAAGCCGCCGACAGGAGAAACATCCCGAGATGAATATTCAGCAGGAACACAAGCGCTATAAGGACGGCATGCAGTCCTGAAAAGCCCGGTATTGTGCCGAACGTAAAACCCAGCATTATCGAGATAAATATAATTACCGGCGAAACGCCGCCTCGGAGAATTTTGAGAAGTTTCTTGATTGGACCTGGAATGGGCAGGAACATGTTACCACCTTTCCTTTCTATTTATTTTCGGAATTCCTTTTCAAAGGCTAACAACTAATAATTAGACATTCTCAAACGTGAATGTCCAGCAAAATCTTAAGAAATATTTCTATTTAATGACAATGGAGATGTATCGTAAAGGCAAAAGTCATATCATTTTTCCTTAGCAGTTTGATAGATGTGAACGTCCTGCTGGGGGAAGGGAATAGATACGCCTTCGGCATCGAATCGCTCTTTGACCGCTCGGGTCACGTCCCAATAGACTGTCCAGTAGTCAGCGGTTTTGGTCCAGGGGCGGCAGACAAAATTGACCGAGGAATCGCCCAGTTCGTGCAGTTTTATTACCGGTTCCGGGTCTTTCAGGACCAGCTCATGTTTCGAGACAATATCTTCAAGTATTTTTACTGCCTTGGCAATATCATCGCTGTAACTGATTCCGAAGGTCATATCGACCCTTCGCGTTTCACTGCCTGTAACATTCGTAATGACTCCTCCCCAGATTTCTCCGTTTGGCACTATAACAATCTGATTGTCGAACGTTTTAATCGTTGTAGAAACCAGATTCATGGAATCCACTTTCCCTTTCGTTCCCGCTGCTTCGATAATATGTCCGACATCGTAAGGGCGATAAATCAGGATCATCAGGCCTGAGGCAAAATTGCTGAGCGTTCCCTGCAGGGCGAAACCAAGTACGAATCCTGCTACTCCAAGACCGGCGATAAATGGCGCTATCTGAACTTCCAGCATGGACAGCCCTACGATAATACCGATTAGCATTACAGTCTTGCGTACTGCACTGACAAAGAAATGTTTCAGCAGGTCGGAAAACCTCTTTGACCTTGAGACTGTTTTCAAAGTCAAACCGCCAAGGAAACATGCAAGGATATAGAATGCCAACAAGGTCAGCAGGAAAAAGATGATGTTCTTTAACCATTTCATACCGCCTTCGCTGGACTTGAGCCAGCCCATTATCATTATTCGTAAAGCGCCGACATCTTTTACGGATTCCATATCGACTCCAAGCCCGGATACCGCCGTAATGTACTTCTCGTATTCTTCGACGTCCCCTCCTTTGACCTTCAACGCTTTCAAAACAACGTTAAAACGGTTGATCAGTGCAGATTGTTCTTCTCGGAGCTTGGTAATGTTTACCAGCAGTTGCTCTTTGACTTTGGAGTGTAATTCAACTTCCGCTTCACCGATTTTCTTTACTTTATCAGTTAACTCCATATCCGACTGGGCTATTTCCTCGACAGCGTCTTTGGCCTTTTGTTGTGCCTCGGTGACTTCATCGGTTTTTTTCTGTAAATCCTGCTCGAGACTGCTGCGTTCTTGCTCTTGTTTGGTTTCTAACTCTGCTTGTGTCTTGGTAGTTATCTCTTCAATCTCTGATTTTGTTTTATCGATGGCCTCGACTTTTTCCTGTATTTCTTTTTCAGCTTCGGCCGCGACTTCGACTTTTTCCGTCGTTTGTTTTTCCGTTTCTTCAATCTGTTCGATTTTCTTCTCGGTTTCCTCTTCTTTTTGGTCGATCTCCCTGGATTTTTTCCGCATCTGAATTTCTGCTTCACTGATTTGGCTGACCTTGTTCTTCAATAGCTGCAGCCATGCTTCTGCTTCCACAATTAATTCGCTCTTCGTCAAAGGTTTCAGCAGAAGTTCTAGGTCGCCAACCGGGATTTGGGGATCTGATACTGTTGTTGCGGTATAATTCGTTTCTGCTTCCCGGCAAAAAGAGACAGGTGTGAAAAACCAGACAATCAAAAGAATACAAGCGATAGAGAAATATTTTTTCTGTATTAGCATAGTAATTCGCCTGCCTTTCTAAAAAGTTGAGTTCAGGTACTCTAATTAATAATTTTGCGGAGTAGATTACTTGGTTTTTTTTGACAATGCAAGCATTAATGATTGCTAAAAAGACAATTCAATTCGTAGCTTATTTGACTTGTCCTGTCGTTCAGATACAATAGCTCCGGACAGGAGTGGGTTAAAAGCCACTCGTAGTGTTGCACATAGAAAGGTGGATGCTTATGAAACGACGTTCATTTCTTAAACTTGCCGGATGTTCCTGGACTTCAGGCTTGATTGGGAGTAATCTGTCTTTTGCCGGACCGCGAGATATGCAGGCATCGGGCGATGGTATATTCTTCGATAAAGATGTGATTCGGGATCGAAATCAGAACCGCTCAACGCTCGTTTGTCAGAATGGGGTTGTGTGCTCCAGCCAGCCTTTGGCCAGCATGGCCGGCGTCGATATTCTCAAGGCGGGCGGCAATGCCATAGATGCAGCTATTTGTGCTAACGCCATGTTGAGCCTGGTCGAACCGATGAGTTGCGGGCCCGGCGGCGATTTGTTTGCCATCGTCTGGAACGAAAAGCAGCGAAAACTTCTCGGGCTCAATGCGAGCGGCCGTTCACCTTATGAATGGGACCTGAACAAGGCACTGGCGCTGGGAATGAAGGAGATTCCCATCCGTGGGCCGTTATCCTGGAGTGTGCCCGGATGCGTCAGCGGATGGGCGACCTTGCAGGAGAAATTGGGTCGGCTCAATCTGGCGAAGGTTCTGGAAGCACCCATTTATTACGCCCGCGAAGGATTCGGCGTTACACCCATCATCGCCCGCTCCTGGTCACTCAGTAAAGAGGCCAATACTGCTGCTCTTAGGACTTTTATGCCGGACGGCAAGTCTTTGCGATTTGGCGACATTTTCAAGAATGAAGATATGGCAAAGTTCTTCGAGATTATTGCACGCGATGGTGCTGAGGCGTTTTATAAAGGGGAAATTGCTGAAAGAATCGTTAAGTTTTCCAAAGCCAATGGCGGCAGGTTTTCCATGCGAGACTTTCGTGAACATACCGCCGACTGGGTTGAGCCGGTCAGCACGAATTATCGCGGATACGACGTTTGGGAGCTGCCACCGAACGGACAGGGGATTGCTGCACTACAAATATTGAATCTGCTGGAACATTTCGACATCGGCTCGATGCAGCCCAATTCCGTTGGGCATCTGCACCTTTTCATTGAAGCAAAGAAGCTGGCGTTCGAGGATCGTGCGGTTTATTATGCCGACATGGATTTTGCCGATGTCCCTCTCAAATCGCTCATCTCCCAAGAATATGCTGCCCAGCGTGTAAAACTAATCGATCCAAAACGTGCTGCTCAGCAGGTCAAGCCCGGCCGGCTTAAAGGCTCTTCCGATACAATCTATCTGACAGCCGCAGACAGAGAAGGAAATATGGTCTCGCTCATTCAGAGCATCTATTACGGATGGGGCTCGAGCTTCGTGCCGGACGGTCTGGGATTCTGCCTTCAGAACCGGGGCCAGTTGTTCTCGCTTAATCCGGAAGACCTCAATAAGCTGGAGCCGCATAAGCGACCGTTCCATACAATCATCCCGGCGTTTGTGACAAAGGATGCTGAACCTGTTTTTTCATTCGGAGTAATGGGAGGTGATTTTCAGCCGCAGGGACATGCCCAGGTGTTGATGAATATCATCGATTTCGGAATGTCGCCTCAGCAGGCGGGCGAACAGCCGAGGGTCCAGCATTCTGAAAGTTCGATGCCTACGGGACGACGAATGGTCGATGGCGGTTTTGTAGATTTCGAACGGCACATACCGGAAGAAACAAAGCTTAGACTTTCCTACATGGGGCACAAAATCAGGCCCGGAGCAGGCGCATTCGGCGGCTATCAGGGGATATGGAGAAAGTCGAATCCCCGGCGTTACTTCGGAGCATCCGATCCCCGCAAAGACGGCTGTGCAATCGGGTACTGAAAAAGTATGCTTACAGCTTACGCATAAGCGTTTTCATAAATGGCAAGAACATCGTCCTTTGTCAACTCTACCGGAGTGATGTCGAAAAGGCTCCCCATAGCATAAAAAGAATTTTCGGTGAAAGTCTTCAGGTCTTCTCGCTTAATACCGAAATCGCCAAGTTTCTCTTCTTCCAAACCGATATTCTTTATGAGCTTTTTCAATCCGGTTATAAACGCCATGGCACTTTTCTTTTCGGACATCCCTTCAACGTCTTCACCCATTGCCATCGCCAGATCGCCGAAGCGTGCAGGATTTCTTTCCGCCAGGTAGCTGAAGTAAGACACTGAAAGCATTGTCAGGCCGGCGCCGTGAGCGACTTGTGGGTAATATGCACTAACGGCATGCTCCATCGAATGATGAGAAATGCAGCAGGACAATGATTCGCAGATTCCCGCTTCGGTGTTCGCCCAGGCGAGTTTGGTTCTCGCCTCGATGTTCGTTCCATCCTTAACGGCAACCGGCAGATACTTCGTAATCAGGCCGACCGCCTCCAGTGCCAGGTGATCGCTCGTGGGCTGATTGATCGTGGCGAGATAACATTCGACTGAGTGGAAAAATGCGTCCATGCCGGTATATGCGGTGGTTTTTGCCGGCACGCTAAGCATCAGCTCGGGATCTACAATTGACAAGCATGGGAATGTGCAATTTGTACCCCAACCGATTTTTTCGTTTGTTTCGCTTCTGGTTATAACTGTCCAGGGATCCGCTTCGGTGCCAGTCCCTGCGGTCGTTGTTATTGCTACAATGGGCAGCGCGCCGTTCGCAGGCGTTTTTCCGCCGCCGCTTCCTCTTGTGATGTAGTCCCAATATTGGCCCGGATTTACGGCCATTACAGCAATGCTTTTCGCCGAGTCGATAGTACTGCCCCCGCCGAGACCTATGACAAAATCGCACCTGTTTTCTTTTGCTGCAGACGCTCCCTCTTCGACGTGCTCCGATACTGGATTAGGCTGAATCTTGTCATATACAACTGTTTCGACGCCGTTGTTTTTAAGGTATTTATTTATTCTGTCGAGATATCCGAGTTTTTTCATGGCGCCGGAAGCCCCGATTACAACAAGGGCTTTGTTGCCGGGAAGATACGGCGTAGTTTCAAGCTCGCTCAATTTGCCGCAACCGAAGATAATTCTTGTCGGCATGTAATATGAGAAATTCAAATTCATTTGTGCTCCTGTTTGTAATTGCAATTGTATAATTTCTGCTATCACTTTAGTTATCATATAGAATCAGAGCTTAAAAGCAAGTTCTTATCTGATCCGGATGATACGCTTTAAGGTCTCGCTGTAATGCGGCTATTCAGGGAGTGCTAAAGGTTGGAGACTGTATCCGGGCCTCCTCTTGGATGTTCAGCATCAACTTGATGAAATCCTAATTTGATTCTGAGGCGACTGAGCATGACATACAGCGAGGGAACTACTACCAGCGTCAGTAATGTGGCGAAGCCCAGACCGAAGATTACAACTACCGCCATATTTCGCCACCATTGTGTGGATTCACTTCGGGTCGCCCAAGTGAATGTATGGATATCGAATGAGATGCCGATGGCCATGGGAATCAGACCTGTGATTGTGGTCATCGCCGTCAGCATTACTGGTCTCAGACGTGTCACACCGGCCTCCGCAGTGGCAGATACCAGGTCCAATCCTTTTTGCTGTAACTGGCGCGTGTATGCGAGTAATACTATTGCATTGTTCACAACCACACCGGCCAGGCTTATAACACCTATACCTGTCATTATGATACCGAAGGGTAAATCGCAGATTAGCAGGCCCATCAGCGCTCCAATCAGTGAAAGAATAACCGTTGTCATGATAATAAACGGTATCATGAGCGAATTGAACTGGATGACAAGGACCATAGTAACCAGCAGAATAGCAATAGCAAACGCCTTGGAGAGAAATGCCTGGGCCTTGTCCTGCTCTTCTTTTTCGCCGGCATACTTTATCTCGTATCCGGACGGCATTTCGAGTTTCTCCAGACGCTTTTGAACGTCCGACAGAACCTCGGTGCCAAGACGCCCCTCGGCATCGGCTGTAAGTGTGACTACACGTTTTTGGTCAACGCGATTGATTGTGCCGAAACCACCCTGGTATCTGAATTCTCCCAGCGAACTAAGCATTATCGCCTCGCCGTTGGCGTTGGGAATTTGCAACCGATACAATTCGTCGATTTTGACACGTTCTGTCAACGGAAGACGCACGGTGATGTCATACTCATCGTTGAACTGACGGTAGGTCCCGACTTTGGTCCCGAAGATTGCCATTTTTAAAAAGTTTCCCACGGTGGCGGTATTAACACCGAGAAGCACAGCAACACGGCGATCGACTATAAAAGCCAGTTCCGGACGCTCGGCCTCCAGGTCGCTGCGCAAGTTGACCACATTGGGTACTGCGGAGATCATGTGTCTGGCCTGCTCACTTAGATGTTCGAGCGTCTTGAAGTCTTCTCCGATGATACGGACCGTTACGGCCGCTCCGGTCGGAGGGCCTCCTTCTTCCTTCTCGATCCGGATCTCCGCCCCTGCGATGTCGGATATATCTTTTCGTACCTCGGTAATAATTTCCGTTGACGGTCTCTGGCGTTCGACATAGTCATAGAAGACCATCGTAATGTTAGCGAGGTGCGGGCCCCCGGCGCTTGCCATGAGGTTAAGACTGCCGCCTCCGGCGGAGCCGACATTTGTGATAACGTTCTTTAGCCATGGCTTATAAGGCTGGAGGCGGTTCTCGATCAGACGGGCAATCCGGTCGGTCTCATGGATGTTTGTTCCCTGTGGAGCACGTATGACGATCATGGCACGCTCCGGGTCGTCTTCCGGAAAGAATTCCACACCCTTGCCGACTTTGCCGTATAATGTTCCTAAAGCGACCAGCAGGCAGAAAGCCAAGAACAATGTCAGGCCCGGATTGTTCAGTCCGGCGTGCAGGATGCGGCTATATGCCTGCATAAACCAGTGGTTTCTCTGGCGGGGCGCTGTCGAGCGGCCCGTCCAAACAGAACAGATTGTCGGATTGAATACCAGACCTACAAAAAGCGATGCGAGCAAGCCGATCGTCAGGGTAATGGGCAGGTATTTCATGAAATCGCCCATAACTCCCGGCCAAAACATCATCGGCAGAAACGCGCAGACCGTGGTAAACGTCGAGGTTGTGACCGGCCAGGCCACCTGTCTGGCGCCGAGTATAGCGGCTTCGACTCGATTATAACCAAGCTGAAGATGCCGAAAGATGTTCTCTACGATGACGATGGCGTTATCTACTAGCATCCCCAGAACTAAAACCAAACTGAAAAGCACAATCATATTCAAAGTGTATCCCAGCATCTGGACCACAAAGAATGTTATGAGCATGCTCAGCGGGATTATCATCGCAACAATCGAGCTCGGGCGCCAGCCGAGAAACAGCAGCAATATCGCCGTTACAAGAACCAGGGCCGAGAAGATGTTATTTTCCAGGTCTGCGACCATGTTACGAACGTACTTCGACATATCGAAAGTAATATCAAACTTCAATGTGCCCTGGGTCTGCTGTTGTGCTTTGTCTATCACTACCTTGATATAATCGGAAACCCGGACTGCGTTTGCTCCGACGCGTTTTGTTATGCTTAACGTGATGTTCGGAGCGCCATCGAGACGCGAGTAAGTGGTCCGGTCCTTGAATATATAATTTACTTTGGCGACGTCGGAAAGATATATAGGTTTGCCGTCTCGTACGGTCAGTAGTAAATGGTCCACCTCTTCCGGGGTGACGAACTCGGCGGGAATGCGAACATTGAACTTCGTCCCATTTGTCTCCAGACCTCCCGCAGAGATATTAACATTTTCCGATGGAATCAAAGCAAGGATTTCCGGGATCGTAAGGTTATACGAAGCCACCCGGTCGGGATCGAACTCCAGCCGGATTTCAGGCTCCAAGTCACCTGTCATCTCCACCTTAAGCACTCCGGGCACAGCTTCAAGTGCATCTTGTACATCGTCGGCGGCTTCTTTGAGCTGGATCGGCGAAATGTCACCCGAAAGGCTTATGAGCATTATAGGCAGCTCGGCGAAGTTGATTTCCTTAATCACCGGCTCCTCGGCGTCAATCGGCAGTTCTCCTTTGGCAAGATCAACACGGTCGCGAACTCGCTGCAGGGCGACTTCGCTTGGAATATTCGGTGTGAATTCGACGCTGATTAAAGACATACTCTCGGCACTGCTGGAAGTGATTTCCTCTACGCCCCGCATTCCATTGAGTTCCTTCTCAATCTTCATAGTCACGGAGGTTTCCATGTCCTCCGGTGAGACACCTTCATAGGTCGTCGTAACCAGAATATAGGGAATGGGAATATCCGGCGCCGCCTCGCGCGGAAGCGTCATGTAGCTGTAGCCGCCCATGAGTATGATAATGAGGCCGAGTACAGCCACAGTCGTTCGATTTTTTATGGCAACATCGGTAAGGAGCATGGCTACTATTTCTTCTCCGGCACAATATTGACCTTCTGTCCCGGAGCAACGAAACGGTGGCCGGCAATGATAAGCTTATCGCCCGGCTCCAGGCCGGTTTCTATTTGTATTTGATCGCCCTTGATGATACCCAGCCCGACGTCACGACGCTTGGCCTGTGAGGAGTTGACCACGTAAACAGCCTTGCCGTCTTCCATAGGAATCACGGCCAGCAGTGGTACCAGGATGGCATCTTTGAGGATTCGACGCGTCAGGCGAACTTTCACGATCTGTCCGCTCCGAAGGAGTCGCTGCCTGTTGTCCAGGGTTATTTCCGTACGCGTGGTCCGGGTTTTCGAGTCGGCAAGCTCGCTAATAAACGTTATTGTTCCAGTGAGTGACTCGTTCGGGTCTTTTGTATTCGCAAATATCTCGGCTTTACTATCGGTTGAGAAAAAAGCGATGTCACGCTCCGGGATTTCAACAACAACTTTTACCGTTTCGGTATCGACGATCTGGGCCACGGGTTTGCCGGGGTCGACGTATTCACCCTCTTCGACAAGCAGGTCGTTCAGTACTCCGCTTGTAGGTGCGAGGATACTGGTTCGTTCCAGACGGGCGCTAACTCCCTCGAGAAGGGCCTTGCTGATGGCAAGCTGTGAGGTCGCATTGTCCAGGTCGCGCTGAGTAGCAGCGTTTTCTTTTGACAGGTTTGTCATGCGGTCGAACTCAATCTGGTCCCGCCCGACCTGAGCCTTGGCGCTCTCGAACTCGGGGAGTATGAGGTCGGTATTTAACTTCACAAGCAGTTCTCCGGTGTTTACCCTGCTGCCTTCCTCCGGAGGAATACGCTCGATTCTTCCGCTGACCTCGGAAGAAACTGTAACTATCCGGTTCGGTTCAACCACCGCTGGCAGGTCGAATGTGTCGGCAAGCTGTGGTTCTGGAGTTACGGTCCTAACCGTAACATTTACCGGAGGAGCTTCGGTGGCCGGAGCTTCCTGTTTCTTCGTCGGCATTTTCATTAGTACGGTCAATATCGCTATCGCGACGAGAATGATGACTGCCTTGATGACATTTCGACGCAGCCAGCTGTTTTTTGTCTTGCTAATTTCCGTCGATTTTTTTCCCATCGGCTGAACCTTTACTTAAAAGAAATGGCTGTCAATAGTATTGAGCCACATTTAAAACCTCCATTATAACATAGGAATCAATGAAAAGCAAGACAGATGTCAAGATAAAGTGTAAAGTTCCTGTTTTTCAGCTATTCTGCCGCTCAGAACACATAAAACAGGCGGCCTTATGCTCACACACAAGGCCGCCAAAGGACTATCTTACTGCGATCCGGTTATCTTGCGACGGTACTCCATCAATACGGAGAATTACCAGTCACGTACAACAATTCCGTCTTTACCCACTAAATATTGTTCCGAGTTCATAACCATTAGATTGTACACTTTTCCAGCACAAGGCTGTGCTCTTTTAATAACACATTTGACAACAACCGGGCCCTCTAAAGAAACCAGTTTTGAGCCGCTCGTTAATTCCTGCACCGGCACCCACCGGCCGGAATCCAGCAGGAAATAATGTCTGTCGGCAACAGTAATCAGATTTCCGGTTTCCAGTATGACATCATGGCATTCCCATGCTCCCTCGGACTCATCATGCTCGGTCACACCGTAAATTTCATGGGAGCAAACGTTTTTATTCAGAGATGCCGATGTAAGGAAATTCAATGGTTTCTGAACCTTTTGTCCGGGGACAACCTTGGAAATCTGAACCAATGTTCCATCGACCCAGACAAGTGTGTCGGCAGGGAAACACAGCCGGACACTCTCCTTTATAGGTTCCGAACTACCACCTGTGCCGTCGGTCACCAGCAATGAATCCAATCTATCCTGGGGCTCACTTCCGATCGCAGGTGGAGTACCTATTCTTATGTCTCCGCCGTCCCAGAATGTGTAGATGTTATCATCGTTGATTCCGCAGAACGGCTGTTTCATCTGGCCGACGTGGATGTCCAGGAACAGCACGTTTTGTGCATCTTCCTGGTGAGCAATGGCATTGCCGGCTTTTATAGCTTCTTTGCCGCCGTCAGGATTGTAACCGCTGCTGCTCATGTCCTTGGCGGTTGCCGCGGGAGAATTCTGCCACGGGTTCCTGTCGGCTGCTACCGCCATGCCCGGCTCGCTCGACGTCGTCAGAGCATAAAGTCCAAAGGGCATGTGGTAGGAGTAGCTGCAATGTGTCGATGGTTCCTTACCGAAGTCCCAGAGATCGATTAGGTCTCGGTCGCCTGCTCCATCGTCTGAGGGTTTGAATTCCGAAGTCCCGGAATCGCCTTTGCAGATGAAAGACTTAGGCGTTACTTCGGCGTACTTGACCAGCAGGTAGAAGCAGGAAGAGATGTTTGCCGTTCCGCCACTGCCGTCGGAACCTACGTTGTAAGCGGTAAACCGATTGGTGGCATCCCAGTGTGGTATAATTTGAGCCCATGTACTATTTCTTCCGCCGGCACGAGGCATCTCATCCTCGTAATCGTTGGCATAAATCAGCATGGCCTTGCCGATGCCGGACAGGTTTGTGCCGCAGACCATTCGAAAGGCGATTTGCCTTACCCTGGCCAGCGCGGGCATCAG
>JAFGPJ010000108.1 GCA_016936275.1 Sedimentisphaerales bacterium | reverse complement strand
GTCGAAACCGATGGCCAAGGGGCGTCACTAAACCGCAAAATCGCTACCGACTACGGAAACGATCCGGATAACTGGATTGCAGCTATACCTTCTCCCGGCCAATAAATAGGAAAATCTTACGGAATAAGTTTACTCGCCGGGTGAAGGTGTCGAAACACCCCAGTTGGCCAGATCGTTGCCGTATTCAGAGAGTACTTTCCGTGTGAGTGATTTACCTGATCCATCCGGCGCTATTGGCCATAGATCAATCCCACCAGGGCAGTTTTCCGGATGTGAGCCATCGCTGTAATTTACCCGGTCAATACGTATATATAGGCGTTCGCCGGCCATATCAATGTCGCCGGGCATACTTAGCTCCAGGCTCTCTCCGGCGTTGCTTAACTTTCCATCGTAAGGGCCGAATATCTTCTCTGCGGTTACACCCGAATAACGCAATGAAAAAACCTCAGGATTTTTGACCACTAATAGATATCCACCGGCGGGAATAGTAGTCGGTGCATTTGTTGGAAAGACAAACTCGATGCCGTCAGTAAATTTCCATGCTTCACCTGTTTCATAGTCGTATAGTGTTACGGGCTCAGAGCTTATGTTACACAACTCGACGTACTCGTATTCGTCGTTGATGTATGAACCGCCGAAAGGCCATTCCGGATTGTACATGATCTCGCTGATTACAATCGGGCCGACTTTAGGATAGGAATTCGCTGAGCCATGCGTGATTTGCTCCATCGCCACGAAGTTGTAATTGCCAGTGCTGTACTTATAGTAACGCCCGATAGATACGCCGGTCTGCGAAGCACCGAAATCCTCTTCAGTTCGATAACCGGTTAAGATATTGTTGTGTGCGGAACTCAAGTAAAGATGGTCACCGTTTTCACTAAGGGCAAAAGGTTCGATACAGCCGGGATCATTCACATTGCCGAAATGTAAATTTTCATAGAGCACATAGTACCTGTTCGGGCCGATTGTCGTTCCATTAGCAATCTTATATTTCTTTAGATTGTTCTCGCTGTCACTAAGATACCAGCCGCCAATGTCAATAGCAGTACTGGTAGTGTTATGCAGCTCAATCCAATCCGATGTGTCAGCGTGAGAATGTGCCAGGACTTCGTTAATCACCACTCCTACCGGATTTGGAAGGATGCCGCTGTCGTCCTGTCCGGGTGAGCCGCCGGCGTATGCACTCGGGCGCCACGCATCTTTTTCATCCCAACTGTTCGGATCAGGATTTTCTACGTCTATTATTGTTAAAGAAAAATCTTCGCCGTCTGTAATAGGATACCATCCGTCTTTATATTTAAAGTCAAGAATCGTTCGACCAATAGCGTCGGCCAGAGTAATTCTCTCGCCGGCATTATCAAGTCGACCCGAGTATTGGCCGGCAATTTTTATTGCCGTGCTGTAACGTGCCTTGAGAGCATTTTGATCCTGGGCGACTATGATATATTCACCGGCTGCAAGCTCAAGGCTGGGAAAGGCAAAATCTATGCCGTTCGTAAAGCTTACCAGGTTCAGATTGATTGTCTCTGTACCGATATTTTTTAATTCGATGAATTCTCCGCTCGAATCCTGCGGATTATACATTATCTCCGTAATGCGTAAATTTTCTGCTACGGGCCCAACTGCAAATACCGCTTCGCTCAGCGCGCTCCATGTATCACCGTCAAATGTACGGGCCTTAACATGGGAGCTGTAAGGTAACGTAATTGATTCGGAATATTTAGTTGCACCCGGTAATAAAGTGCCATCTGAATCAACCGGGCCGGCGATAAGCTCGGCAGATATGAGAAAGTCAGGGCTTGTAGCAGATTCATTCAAGCCGTGTATGGCTAATAAATTTCTACCTTCCTTGAGCAAATTGATTGAATCGGAAATATCGATGCTCTCGAACTGGACTGCATCTGCGTCTGGATGGCTGGCGTTTGCACTGGAGTTCCATGTGAGTATTTGGTCTGCGTTACGTCTGGCAATCTCAGTGCCGTTGAGATAGGCAACAAAACCGTCGTCATACCGAATGTTCAGCACGGCAGAGCCGATGTTTTCGATCTCTCCGCTAAATGTAAAGGGGATCCGGATGTAGCAGGTCGAATTTCTGGAGTACATGCTTTCTCCAAGGTCAAGACTGATGAGAGACTCATAACCGGTGGATATCTCAAAGCCAACACCGCCCGGGCTGCTGGTTGTGTATAGCCAGCTCGAGTCATCGAATGTTGTGCTGCTGTTCCAGTCTGTGCTGACCGGGCGAACTGGAACAAGTACTCGTTTTGGAGTGGTTTCGGCAATGAGAATAGTAATCTCATCTTCATCTTGACCGTCTTGCGGTGGAATATCTGAGCGAATCGGATCTGAGCCGTCGAGCGTGTAATGTATAGTTTCGTATCTACCATGATCGGCTATGGTCAGAATATCGTTTGACGATATGTAGCCTCCATAGCTCTCAATGCCGTTAATGCTGAACTTGGGACCCTGGTATGTGTACACGCCTTCTCGGACACAAACATCTAAGAAAATGTTAAGACGATTCGGTACCCACCCGGTTAGGATATAAGTATTCATATTTGGGAGAACTCCCAGCATTTCATTGCGTAATTCCGTGAATCGCTTTGTAATGTTAGTCTCCGTCAATGCGCCACCATTATAAAAATGCTTGTACAAACGATCTCCGAAGGTCTGTCTAAATGTCGGATTGGCCTTGAGCGCCCGGTAGATCTGGGAAATAGGTTCCTGGAGGCCGTTTAGCCCTCTGTTTCCGCCAGCCCAGCTTGGGAAATCAGAAAAACCCGTATGGGACAGATCCCCAGACTCAAATGTGCCTTCTGAATCCCAGACATAGAACCTCCAGATACCGTTGGCCGACTGTTCGGCCGCAGCAGACCAGTTATTTTGCGGCCAGTCCCAATTCGCAGCCCAGAGCTGAAGAATCAAATAGTCTATAAATGCCGGGATGTCGAGTCGTTTGCCCATTTCCTGGTAATGCGCATCATTAGACAAATCGTTATTGCGAGCGTAATTTAGCATTGTGTTCCATCCGGCGATGGTTCCGTCCCGAATACCGCTCATAGTCATAACATCCCACGGCTCATCACTCCTGTACCATTCCTGACAAAACGCATCTTTGATGTGTTCGCAGGGATTGAAATAACCTTTGTACTCGCCGTTTATGAAGAGGTTCGCCATCCTTCCGCCACTGGATACATGCCCCATATCTTTTTGCAGGCGTCTATTCAATTCGTCCTTGATAAAAGGATTCGTTCTGTCGTTGTGGCCTGAGCGAATGACTATACTCTTGAAACAATCGACCTCGAATGGAAATAGTGGATATTCGAGCCAGTCCAGACCATACCTGTCGCGAAAGTACAGTCGAAATGCAATTTTTCCATCGCCCGACCAATAGCCGTTCTGTCGGCGGTACCGTGGGCGCATATAGTCACTTCCGTGGACGCGAAGCCCACAATCGACTTGAGAGCCGGAATTATCTTCCGGCATTATCCACTCGAACGAGACGGGACGTTCAAATGTCATACCTCTGCCCATCATATTGTTATAACTGCCGGGACCGTCAAAAACCCACCCGTTACCTCCATAACTGCCACCGACAACAGCCATTACACCGTCCGGCTCATAAAGCGTTTTAGCTTCATCGCCAACGAGTGAAATAATCGGCAAAGATTTGACGGCTTCGTTTGCGTTTAATAAATATGTATGAGTCTTAACTGCAGATGGTTTCCAGCCCTGTTTGATTGCTCTTGCCCGCAGACAGGTATTTCTGCTGATGTATATGGGGCCGGTATAAATTATGCCGTTTGGAAACCGCCCGGTAAATTCATACGGTTCCGAGCCGTCGAGTGTGTAGTAAATAATTGCATTTTTAGTCTCAGTAGCAAGCGTTAAATAAAACGGAGCGTCGTAAAAACCACGTTTGTGGCTGAACTCAGGAACATCGACCTCGTCCAGATATGCACCATCATTCTGCGCTCCCGGCGTGGGCTTGGCGAAAAAACGTATCTCACCATTAGTTTCGGGATCCCTGCCGTAGGAAATATCCGTAGTTTGTTCGGGAAAGCCAATGCTGTCGATAAGGGTGACTCCGTCTTTGTCGAAAAGGCCGATTTCCTCTCCGTCGGCATCAAGCTTGAAATTCGCGTGCAGGCCGAAATCCGTGCTGTCCTGATCGGCCCAAATCAGAAGATACCCCCCTGCAGGGATAGTAGTTATGGATCGCATATCGATGGGAATCCGCCACTTCATGGGATCGGATAGGTTGTCAGTTAGAAACATACCCCCTACATCAATCGGTTCTAAACCGGAATTCCATATTTCAATCCAATCATCAAATTGTCCCTGCGGATCAGCGATCATATCATTATTGGATGCCATAAACTCATTAATGACCAAAGGAATACCCGCCTGGTGCCAGCTTTGCACAAAAAGTGCAAGATCCGACATATTCACGCCATCGGCACCATCCAGGTCTGCAAAGTTCATCTGCTCACCGCTTCCTGAAGGCTCCAGCCATTGCTCAGTAAAAAGCTGAAAGTCCAGAAAATCTACGAGGCAGTCGTTATTAAGATCACCAGCAGGACAGACGGCATGAACAGAACCGATCAGAAATATGCTCAAGACATGTGCAAGCAACAACAATCTAATATTTGCGGGCACCTTCTAACCCCTTCCTCAGTAAAGACTTGGGTCATTATTTTCATTTTCACCTCTGCCACATAGTAACTTCAGAAACGTCGAATCACAGCGACTATTTAGTTACATAAGTCCGGCAGACATCATTTATTATAACATATTTGTAGCAGTTGATACAAGGACTTTTGTGGAGATGTTCGAACGATTTGAGCATCTTCATGGAACAGACTTAGTGTGACATAGCATACATAATAATATTAATCCCCATTTGAATGGCTTTTTCATAATTCTGCCTACCGAACTCAAAACCATGACTATCGCACCAGCCACAGTGAATATCTGTTGAGCTTAGAAAAACAGCCAGGCGATCGCCGATAAAAACACCTCTTGCGCCATGATTCTGGCCGTGCATATATGGCAAACCCATCTGTCTCGGCTGTCTCATGCCCGGAAGAAGAATACGATTCTGACGCTCCAAATACGGCAGACCCTTATCCCCAAGGTCGTATACATTGTGAAATATCTCGTGCTCTAATGGTATGCGTTTGACGGCCCCTCGACCAAAAACCTGCTCCAGCAGCTCATAGGAGCTTTGATAGAAGAAATCACCGCCCGAACCGACAACGCAATCATCCATCAGCAAAAAGCCGCCACGGCTGATATATTCTTTAAGGTTGGCTTTCTGCCTGTCATCAAACTTGTAATGGTTTTCACCGGTCATAAAAAGGAATGGGTATTTCTTAAGCATTTCCATTTGATCGAATGTGACCATTGCATTTAGCTGTCCTTCCATTGCCCACTGTGGCTGCCAGTCATACGCTCTTGTGATGGGTTTAACGCTGCATCTGATTACTGATCTTAATTCCCTCAATAAGTTCGCATCGCCGCCGGGGCGAACATTCCAGCGGTCTACTTCCTTCGATTCGTGGGCATATTTTACTCTCGGCATTAGAAAGTCATATTTGTCCAGGTCGTCCGGATCTTCATCTGACTTTTCTCCTTTGACAGTTGTGTGGAGACCGGTTGCTGTAAAGATTGTGCCAAGAGCCGCCCCGCTTGCAACTCTCAGGAATTGTCTTCGATCCATTTGTTCTTGTTCTTGCCTCATGATTAACCTTTGTTATTCGACAGAGAGAAAGAATTTCGAAGCCATCAGACCGTCCATATTATCCTGCTCATATCTCCATGGTTGCCGGCTATAGATGCCATCTGCGTTATCTTCTAAAACCGGCGTCTCGGTCGTAAGCAGGGCTTGACGACGATAAAAATCATCCACATTCCTGGAAGCAGACGTAAACGCCTCCAGCAGTGATATCCTGCCGTCTTTATCGGTGTCACTCTCTTCGTCAAGAAGTGCCGGCACGAAATACTCGCTGAATTTTGTGCTGTAATGCTGGTCGGCGGTACAGGCACCAATAATAATGCGATTCCGCCCTGTAACAGCCGTTACGGCTAAACCCGCGCCCGGACAGTCCAGCACAATTAACATCGAAGAGGCATTAATTCCATTAAACCACTCAGCTAATTGCTTATGGGTTATATCGGGGCCGGGCAGATTAAACCGCAGTGTGTCCGAAACGATATTTGCCTGCCCTATGTAGTAAAATATAAACCTGTCGTTATTAATAACAATAGCAGTGAGTTTTTCTATTTGCTTCTTCAAGTTATCCGCCGTAGAAACTATTGAGTCTTTACGAACCGATGATTCACGATCCGCCAGGATGCTTAATTCGTTGGGTTTTACTCCGGCATTATCAATAAGAAAGCGGCGCAGACCCGTTACTGCCTGGTCTTTCGCCAGTTGTTCTTTAGAGTTTTTATTTATACCACGGACAATTAAGACGTATGTCTTTCCAATTTCCTTTGATGTGGTGTCCCGTTCAGCATCCAGTGCTTTGGCGGATATAAATTCACACACAAAAGCAAGAAGAATTATAATTATATTTTTTCTCATACCAAACCAATGGCTCTTCTGATAAACCAGCTTACTCCAAGTATGAGACACAAGACAACGAGCAACGTCCAACCCGGCCATACGCTTGTTATGCTACGGGAAATATTTACTTGTGACCGGGCCTCAAACATCCGCCCAACGTCATCGCTAACTTCGTCAGCGTAAAAATACTTGCCGCCGAGCTTCCCTGCAAGCTCACGGAGAAATTTTTCGTCTAACTCAATGTTTGTCATTTCGCCCTCAGTGGGCGGTAAATTCACAGCAACAGTTTTCTCGCCAAGGAACACGCCATTAAGCTCGGCCTGTGCCGTTGCTACTATACCCTGGCCATGAACATCCTCTACTTCCACAATGTAGTGTCCTTGCTCTGCTTGATTCATACTTAAAACTTTATCCCTGATACTAAGCAGAACATTTGCTCCGTCAACTGGTGCAAACATATTATCGCAGACGTAGGCCTCGAATTTTATCTTGTCCGTTGGTCCCTCAATCCGTTCTGCGAACAATTCAATGCCCGCTTCATATGCTGTTACCCTGCCCAGGTGAGCGTTTAATCCAGCCATCATCTTATAGAGCAGTCCACCCTGTAGGTCTTCACGATACAACGAAAAGAGCCTGGAAATATTAAGCAGGCATACTTTGCCTCTGCCAACTCGATGAACGGAAATAATCGGTGTCTCTTGAACTGAAGCCAGTGTTGTAGAAGCAGGCTTAGTATTTTTGATGCGGAAATACGGTGAGATGGACTGATCATTGTCCAGCAGCACACCGTGGTCGAGCACCTTGCTTTCAATAGTTTCAAGTGTCAATTCTATTTGTCCCGGGCTGCCGGGCCAAATTGTCGGATTGCCGGCATCGAAGAGCACCGGCATCAAAGCTTTTACC
>JAFGPJ010000014.1 GCA_016936275.1 Sedimentisphaerales bacterium | reverse complement strand
CGTTTGCGTTTGACATGTGAATGATATCAACGTACAATCATGCTGACAAGGAACCATAGCATGTGATTGTTGTTCCGGAATATGCTTGTAATCTTGAAATGAGGTAAAGGATTATGGATAAAATAGACAACGGCCCTCCACAGGACGCCCAACGGCGGAATCTCTCCCGTCGCACGTTTCTAAAGACCACCGCAGCTACAGCCGCAGCGGCCTGTGCAGTCGGCTCTGGTTGTGACGGCCAATTGCTTGGCAAGTCGAAGAAAATCCCGCTGGGCGTGCAGCTATATTCCGTCAGGACCGAGTGTCAGAAAGACCTGCCGGGCACTATCGAAGCCGTCGCGGACATTGGCTACCAGGGCGTCGAATTCGCCGGCTACTATGATTATAGCGCAAAGGACCTTCGCAAGCTTCTCGATGACAACGGCCTGAAATGCTGCGGAACTCATGCCCAGCTTGACACGCTGCTCGGCGAGAATCTGCCAAAGACCATCGAGTTTAATAAAATCATCGGCAACAAATACCTGATAGTACCCTGGCTCGATCCGGAAAAGTACAACTCGGTCGAAGGCTGGAAAAAAGCCGCCGATATGTTCAACGAGCTTGCGGAAAAAGTCGAGCCGCACAATATGCAGGTCGGCTACCACAATCACTGGCACGAATTCAAACCAATCGATGGCCAGGTGCCGTGGGACATCTTCTTCGGCAACACGCGCAAGGACGTCATCATGCAGTGCGACACCGGTAACGCCATGATTGGAGGCGGAGAAGTAATTCCCTATTTGAAGCGATACCCCGGCCGGGCCGTTACGATACATCTGAAGGAATACTCTGCTACCAACAAGAACGCTGTCTTAGGCGAAGGCGACATTCCCTGGGAAGAGCTGCTCACTCTTTGTGAGACCATCGGCGGCACAAAATGGTATATCATCGAGGAAGAAAAAGATGTTTATCCTCCACTGGAGGCCGTCAAATTATGCTACAAAAACTTCAGAAAGCTCCGCCCGGCATAACTTAATTTGTTTCCAACCCCGCACTTACTTTGAAGTCTAAGTAGGTGCGGGGTTTTCTTTTGCCGCTATCTCCTGCAATTAACCGGAGATTTGCAAACAGCAATCAATGTAATTGCTTTTTACAGCGGGATTTGGTATCCTGATGCATAGTAAAGATATTATGGTAAATCTATATCAACTTTTTAATATGCATCAAAGTACGCAAACGGAATTAGAGACGAAGGGACTTGTATTCGATATCAAGAGGTACGCCATACATGATGGCCCGGGGATCCGAACAACCGTATTTTTCAAAGGCTGTCCGTTACAATGCCTGTGGTGTCATAATCCGGAGAGCTGGAAAAACCAGGTCGAACTTGGTTTTCGTAAAAGCCGATGTGTTGGTTGCGGTCAGTGCGCAGAGGTATGTCCACGGGAAGCGATTTCATTTGTTGAAAACCGTCCTGTAACGGATGCTCAGAAGTGCATGCTCTGCGGCCGATGTGTAGATGTTTGCATAGCCGGCGCCAGAGAAATCATCGGGCGCCAGATAACTGTTAGCGAGGTAATGGCCGAAGTCGAAAGGGACATCATATTCTACGACCAGTCAGGCGGCGGTGTTACGTTCTCTGGAGGTGAACCACTAATGCAGCCGGACTTTCTTGTCGTCCTGCTGAATCAGTGCCGGGTGATGAATATACATACAGCGGTGGATACAAGCTGCTACGCCGAGCCAGAGATTGTAGAATCGGTTGCCGAAAGGGCAGACATGTTCCTTTGTGACATTAAACACATGGACAGTGAAATGCACGAGCGTTTTACCGGCGTGGGAAATGACTTGATTCTGGAAAATATAAGGTGTCTCTCACAAGCAGGCAAAAAAATCATAATCAGGATACCAATCATTCCAGGCTTCAATGACGATCCTGAGAATATCGAAGCGACCGGTGAATTCACAGCATCTCTGCCGGTAGTCGGCAGAATAGACATTTTGCCCTTCAATCGCGGAGGGATTGAAAAATCGGCTCGGCTCACCGGTGAGAATAAATCCATGCTGACGGAGACGCCTGATGAGGAGCAAATGAGTTTAATAGCACAGAGTCTGAGTAAATACGTATTCGAAGTAAATATTGGCGGTTAGTGATATGAACGAGCGAGTAGCAAAACTAAAAAAACAAAGTGTTGAAATCCGGCCATATATTTCCACCGAACGGGCGGAGCTGATGACAGATTTTTACCAGAGCGATATTCCCCAGCGAGAATCTGCTGTTGTCTGTCGTGCCATGTCTTTTAAGTATCTGATGGAGAACAAGACTATATGTATCAACGATGGTGAATTGATTGTCGGCGAGCGAGGACTGGCGCCTAAGGCCACGCCGACTTATCCCGAGCTGTGCTGTCATTCTATGGAAGACCTGCGAGTGCTCAGCAGCCGGGAAAAGACTTCCTTTGTGGTCTCGGAGGAAGTAAGAAAAATATACAGCGAGAAGATCATTCCCTTCTGGACGGGCAAAACCATTCGGGAAAAACTCTTCACCTCGATGGAAGAAAAGTGGCACAAGGCTTTTAATGCCGGGGTGTTCACCGAGTTTATGGAGCAGCGTGCTCCCGGCCACGCTATTCTTGACGACAAGATTTATCGTAATGGGATGCTGGACTTTAAACGTCAAATTGCCGAGAACCGCAAGAAACTCGATTATTTCAACGATCCGCGCGCCTATGAAAAGGACCAGGAATATCAGGCTATGGATATCTGTGCCGATGCTGTCATTACTTTCGCTCAACGTCATGCCGAAAAGGCGAAACAGCTTGCACAACAAGAGACTGATCCCGTTCGCCGCAGCGAATTAGAAAAGATAGCCGAGGTCTGTTCACACGTGCCGGCTCATGTACCGCGCAATTTCCAGGAAGCTTTGCAGATGTACTGGTTCGTGCACTTGTCCGTAATCACGGAGCTGAATACGTGGGATTCTTTCAATCCGGGACGGCTTGATCAGCATCTGCTGCCGTTCTACGAAAAGGGGCTGCAGGAAGGAAATTTAACAGATGAACAGGCCAAAGAGCTGCTGGAGTGTTTCTGGGTGAAATTCAATAATCAGCCCGCTCCCCCGAAAGTCGGCGTTACCGAGGAACAAAGCGGTACATACACCGATTTTGCTTTGATTAATATTGGTGGTGTCAAGCCGGCCGACGGCAGTGACGCGGTCAACGATGTATCGTATTTGATGCTGGACGTAGTCGAAGAGATGCGCCTGACCCAGCCGAGTTCCTGCATTCAAATCAGCGCTAAAAATCCCGACCGGTTTCTGAAGCGAGCCTGCGAAGTGATTCGCACCGGATTCGGGCAGCCATCGGTATTCAACACCGATGTTATCATCAAAGAGATGCTCCAGGACGGCAAGAGCATACAAGATGCACGTACCGGCGGTCCCAGCGGCTGCGTGACAGTCAGCTCGTTCGGCAAGGAAAGCTGCACACTGACCGGCTATATTAACTGGCCGAAGATTTTCGAGCTTGCCTGCAACGACGGCATTGATCCGAATTCGGGCGAGCAGGTCGGACCTCGAACCGGTGACGCTCGCAAATTCGCTTCTTACAGTCAGCTAATGGACGCCTACAGGCAGCAGCTCAGCTATTTTATCGACCTGAAAATCAAAGCGAACAATATCATCGAACGGCTCTATGCCAATTACATGCCCGCACCCTTCATGTCTGTTGTGATGGATGACTGTATCACGCGAGGGCTGGATTACCACAATGGCGGCCCCAGATACAATCCGACCTATATCCAGGGAGTTGGCATCGGCACGTTAACCGATTCGCTGGCGGCAGTTAAGTATCATGTTTTCGACGAGCAGGACATCTCGATGGATGAGTTGCTAAAAGCATTGCAAGCCGATTTCGAGGCATACGAACACGTGCGGCAAAAACTGCTTTTCCATACTCCAAAATACGGCAATGACGATGATTACGCAGATAGCATCGCCGAAGAAGTATTTGACGTTTATTATGACCTTCTCAACGGTCGGCCGAATACCAAAGGCGGCAGGTATCGCGTGAATCTTCTTCCAACAACGGTACATATTTATTTTGGTTCTGTGACCGGCGCATTGCCGAACGGCAGAAAATCCGGCGAGCCGGTCTCCGAAGGTATTTCACCGACCCAGGGTGCCGATACGAAAGGGCCGACCGCCGTTTTCAAGTCAGCGGCAAGAATAGACCATGCACGCACCGGCGGAACATTATTAAATATGAAATTCAATCCGCAGGTGCTCGCCGGCGAAGGCATTGACAAGCTGCTTCATTTGATAAGGTCTTATTTCAAGCTCGAGGGCCATCATGTCCAGTTTAATGTCATTGACGCCGAGATGCTGAGGAAGGCCCAGCAGAATCCGGAGCAGAATCGTGACCTGATCGTGAGGGTAGCCGGTTACAGCGATTACTTTGTAGATGTAGGGCGAGACCTGCAGAACGAAATTATCGCCCGTACCGAACAGCGATCAATATAAAGCAACTATCCGAAATATTAAGTGGAGACTTATTATGGAGAGAAAATTGGCTTTGCTCGCTGTGGTTGTCACCGCCGTTTTTTTTGCCGGCTGCTGTCCTACTACAAAGCAGGGACAATTGGAGCAGTTTATCAAAACTCATGTCGCAAAAGTTGAACCTTTGACAAAAAAGGCGAATCTTGCCTATTGGGATGCAACAACGGCGGGCGAAGCAGAATATTATGACAGATTCGGTAATTTACAGCTTCAGATAAGCGAGCTTTATAGCAATTCTCAGGACTTTACCTTTATTAAGGATATGAGAGAATCCAGCCGGATAAAAAATCCCAGACTGGCCAGGCAGTTGAACAAATTATACTACACATACCTGCGGAACCAGGCTGATCCGGAACCGCTAAAAGAGATAGTTGACCTGGACAGCAAAATACAGGAAAAATACAGCAGTTTTCGCGGGACAATTGATGATGAAGAAATCACGATGAGTGACATCTATACAATTCTGACAACGGGGAAAGACTGCCGTAAAAGGGAGCTGGCATGGAAGGCCAGCAAACAGGTGGGAAATGTTATTGTTGGCGATCTTTTAAAGCTGGTCAAGCTGCGCAACAAAGCGGCACAGGAAATTGGCTTTGATAGCTATCATGCTCTTAGCATAATCGCGGGCGAGCAGAGTGTAAGAGAACTCGACCACATTTTCGATGAGCTTTATGAATTAACCAACGAGCCGTTCGCCCGGTTAAAACAAGAGCTGGATATTATCTTAGCGGAAAGCTATGGCATTGCCGTAGAGGATTTGATGCCGTGGCATTATCATGATCCGTTTTTCCAAAGAACCCCGCTGGTTTATGAGCAGGATTTGGATCTTTATTATAAGGACGGGGACGTTAAAGAGCTGACGGAACGATTCTACGCCGGTGTCGGCCTGCCTGTGGATGATATCCTCGCAAGAAGTGATTTGTACGATCGTGAAGGCAAGTATCCGCACGCTTTCAGTCATGATGTAGACCGGCGGGGAGATGTACGTATCTTGTGCAATCTTCAGAACACCGAACGCTGGATGGAGACCATATTGCACGAATTGGGCCATGCGATTTACAGCAAATATCACGATCGTAGTGAGCCTTGGCTGCTCAGGGAGCCTGCCCATAGTTTTACAACCGAAGCGGTAGCGATGTTTTTCGGCCGGTTGAGTCGCAATCCGGCCTGGATGCGGGAGATGCTTGGTCTGTCTGAGAAGCAGCATTTGGAAATCCAACAGGTCAGCGAAAAATACCTGCGCTTTCAGCAGGTTCTTTTTGTCCGCTGGGCGCTGGTTATGTACAACTTCGAAAAGCAGCTTTACGACGATCCCGACCAGGATTTGAACAACCTGTGGTGGGAGCTGGTTGAAAAATACCAGTTTGTTAAAAGGCCGCCTGGGCCTGTTGATGCAGGCTGGGCCTCAAAGCTTCACTTTACCTCGGCGCCATGTTATTATCACAATTACATGCTGGGTGAGTTGCTGGCTTCGCAACTGCACCACCACATTGTTCACAAAGTTTTGAAACTCAAATTGGACCGCGATGTAAGCTATGTGGGCGAGAAGAAGCTCGGCGATTATCTGCGGAAAAAAGTATTTGGCCCCGGTGCCCTGTATCACTGGAACGAGATGATCGAACGCGCGACCGGCGAGCCGTTAACACCCAAATATTTCGTAGAGCAGTTTGTGAATTGACACTTGGGGCGCCACAATAGTCCCTGAATATGCTATGGAATACATATGGTCTATTTAATTGCTATATTGATTTACTTGTTTGTCCTGGCGGGCATTGGTATCTACAAATCCCGCCAGATCAAGACCCAGCAGGATTTTGCCATAGCCGGTCGAACGCTTTCTCCGTGGATTATGGTCTTGACCATGCTTGCTGTCTGGATCGGGACCGGTTCCATCGTCGGCAATGCCGAAGAGGCATATCGCACCGGCGCTGCGGCTTTGATAATTCCTTTCGGCACCTTCACCGGCATGATTCTGTTGTCGTTTATCGCTACAAAAGCACGTAATATCGAGGCTTCGAGTGTCCCTGAGATAATCGGTTCCAGATTCGGCCCGGTCGCGCGGCTGCTTGCAGTTATTGCACTTATAATGGCTTATATGGTAATCGTAAGCTATCAGTTTAATGCTGGGGGTGCCGTGATCGAGGTCATCAGCGGATATACGGTTAACAAGAATACCGCTACAATAATCGCGGCATCGTTCATAATCGTTTATACTATGCTGGCCGGTCTTAAAAGCCTTGCCAGTATGGACATTGTCACCGGGACAATCATTACCGCCTCGCTGCTGATTGCCTTTCCGGTTCTTTTAATCAAAGCGGGCGGCTTTGCCGGTATGCGAGCCGCATATGATGCCATGGGCAGCAGAACGTCGCATATGCAGTTCTGGGGCGTCTATTCGCCGGTTCAGATCATCAACTATCTTCTGCCTACGTTCCTTCTTGTCATGGGAGATGCCAATCAATATCAGCGTATTTTTGCCAGTCGCAACGCTCAGGGAGCCAAACGGGCGGTTATTGTACTTATCTTCGCGGCCCTGATGATAGAATTGTTAATCATCGGCTCGGCATGGGTCGCAGGCAGTATGACGCCGGATCCGGCAGACGGCAAATATATCCTGATCTATGCGGCACGCCATCATATGCCTTTTGCTCTTGGACTTCTGTTTATGATTACTGTTGTCGGGATTATTGTCTCGACTGCAGATTCGTTTCTTCTTGTGCCTGCTACAACTTTTATAAACGACGTCTATTCGACCTATATTAATCCTAAGGCCAGTCAGAAAAGGGTGGTATTTATCAGCAGAATTCTTGTGATCGGCTTCGGTGTAATTGCGTATTTGGTGACTCATGCTTTTGCCGAAACCACCGGTTTTTTCAAAAAGGCGCTCTATGCGTATACGATCTATGGCTCAGCCGTTACTCCCGTACTGGTGGCTGCTATGTTCTGGAAAAGGGCGACAAAAATCGGAGCTATTTGCTCAATCGTCACTGGTACTGTAGTGACTTTATTATGGTCGGAAGTCGATTTTGTTCGAAACAGCCTGCCGTCAGATTTAGCGGATCTCGATGCGGTGCTTCCGGCAATAATGCTCTCGGTCATCTGCCTGATAGTTGTAAGTCTGCTTACTCAAAAGAAACAGCCAACGGGAGGTAATTGATATATGTTCTCCACCGACGTATATATCGAGAGAAGAAAACGCCTGCGAAATGATGTCCAATCCGGCATGATTCTTTTGCTGGGCAACGAAGAAAGCCCGATGAATTTTGCCGACAATCAATATCCGTTCCGGCAGGACAGCTCATTCCTTTATTTCTTTGGTCTCGATTGTCCCGGCCTGTCCGCGGTTATTGACATCGATCAGGGTGCCGAATATATGTTCGGCGATGATTTGACCGTTGACGATATAGTCTGGAACGGGCCGCAGCCGACCTTAAAAGAAAAATGCCTGAAGACCGGTATTTCTGAGACCGCTGGACTTGTTAAGCTGCCTGATGCGTTAAAAAAAGCCGCTCAACAAGGCCGGAAAATCCACTTTCTGCCCCAGTATCGAGCAGTGAATATTTTGAAAATACAGCAATTGCTGGGAATTCATCCGTCAGACATAACCGGTCATGTCTCGCAGCCATTGATAAAAGCGATTGTTGCTCAGAGGTCAATAAAGAGCGAGCAGGAGATCGAGCAGATCGAAGCGGCGCTGGATATTTCATACGAGATGCAAACGCTCGCGATGAAAATGTCGAAACCAGGCGTATATGAAAGACGGGTAGCCTCTGCTATGGAGGCTGTAGTTTTGTCTCATGGCTCGAGACTTGCCTTTCCAACAATTTTCTCCATCCACGGCGAGACGCTGCATAATCATAGTTACGACAATCAGATGCAGGACGGCGACATGGCGGTCAACGATTCCGGCGCCGAATCCCCGCTCCACTATGCGAGTGATATTACCAGGACCATGCCGGTAAGCGGCAAGTTCTCCCAAAGGCAAAAGGAAATCTACTCTATTGTTCTGAACGCGCAGGAAAAAGCGATTGAAGCGGTAAGGCCCGGCGTCGAATTTAGGGATATCCACCTTCTGGCCTGCAGAGAGCTGGCATCCGGCTTAAAAGACCTGGGATTGATGAAAGGTGATATCGAACAGGCCGTTCAGGCCGGAGCGCATACATTGTTCTTTCAATGCGGCCTTGGACACATGCTGGGGCTGGATGTCCATGATATGGAAGCACTTGGAGAAGAATATGTCGGATATGCCGATACGATTAAACGCAATCCCGAATTCGGCTTTAAATCTTTGAGGCTGGCCAAGGCTCTTGAACCGGGTTTTGTAATAACAGTAGAGCCGGGAGTTTATTTCATCCCGGAATTGATTGACCGGTGGAAGGCGGATCGAAAGAATTCACAATATATAAACTACGAGCTGCTCGAGGAATACATGGATTTTGGCGGCGTCAGAATCGAAGATGATATTCTGGCGACGGGGACCGGCCATCGTGTTCTGGGCGGGCCGATACCCAAAACAATCTCCGAAGTCGAAGATATGTCTTCTTGCTGATCCATAGCATGGTTTAGTCAAACGGCAATCGTGCTGATTTTCCATATTGCAGCAGCAGGCATGGTCCCGGCAGCAGAACTTCTATGCCGTGGTGCTCGGTGTCACTGAGTAAAGTCAATGTGTTTGAACCGGGTTTAAGATGTTCGACGTCCACCTCGACGTTTGTAAATACAAGGTCGTGGTTTGCCTTGCCGGATGTAATCGAATACGGATGACCGTTAATCTTGAAATGTTCTTTAACAGTACCTTCGCCGCCGTCCCAGACTCTGACCATTAGCCTGGCAGATTTAGCATTGACGGGACTTAACGGCAGGTTGATCGTTGCCGTAACCGGCTTTGAGGCACGGGACCAGAAAGGCTT
>JAFGPJ010000107.1 GCA_016936275.1 Sedimentisphaerales bacterium | reverse complement strand
GGTCCTTCAATGTGAAATACATCCATGCTCTGTTTTCCTTTGACAATTAAAGGTTCAAAAAGGACAATCTACGAATAGTAATTATTCGACAACAAATAGTCAATGGAATTCACCGAGACCATACAACCGACAGACTTTATCTGGCTGGCAGGACTGATATTATTCGCCTGCTGGCTGCTCGATACGTCTCTGGGTAGAAAAGCCCTGGCTGATTCGCTGCCCCGGCGAAACAGCATGCCCCCATATTTGCCCCTCGTTCCGCTGCTGCTCTGGTTCGGCGCGGTTTCGATGACCGTAGTGATGGTGCAGAAACTGACGCCGGGTCTGCAGGGCTGGCAAAAAATATTCAGAGATCACCTGGTCATGAGCATCGGGGCGATTGTAACAATGGCGGCAATGATGTTTCTGGCGCACGTTCATTTCCCCAGGGGACTGAAAGGATTCGGCCTGAACATCAAAACAATCGCCAAAGATTTTGTCATGGCGATTTTAAATCTGCTGGCTACATGGCCGCTCATGATGGCCGCTATTACCATGACAATGTTCTTCGCCAGACTGTTATCGGGTCAGGATTACCAGATGCAGCAGCATCAGCAGCTCGTAATGATTACGGAATACCCGCAATTGCCGGTTCGAATCATAATCGTTTTTGTTGCCGTGGTCATTGCACCACTGCTCGAGGAGATGATGTTTCGGGGATTCGTCCAGACGACGATACGCTCATATTTCAATACAAGAAACAATGCCTGGCCGGCGATAGCGGCAAGCTCGGTTTTCTTTGCAATCATGCACGCAGATCCCGGTCACTGGCCGGCGTTGTTTGTCCTGGGCGTATGCATGGGCTACTCGTATGAAAAGAGCGGCTCTTTGCTTAGGCCTATTTTTATACACTTTTTCTTCAACGCGTACGGCATAGCAGCGGCGTTACTTATGGAGACCTGATTCAATGTCATACAACCATATAACTTATGTCCTTATCATTTTTTTCTGCTTAGGTGCCCCAACTGCTGTCTGCGCAGAACATGTACTCAAATCCCCGGACGGGAACGTTGTTGTTGAATTCGACCTAAAAGATACCGATGACCTGCAAAGCTGCCCGACTTACACAGTAAAATACTACGACCAACTTGTTATCGCCGATTCTAAACTTGGATTTCTAATCAAGGATGCCGGCCCGCTTCAAGCCGGCTTCGAAATTATCGAAGTCTCTCAGAGCAGTTATGACAGCACGTATTTGCCTGTTTACGCCGAGCGAAAGACGATTCGGGACCATTATAATCAGCTTGTTGCCGAGCTTAGAGAAAACCACCCGCCTCATCGCCGGATTATTCTGACATTCCGGGCTTACAACGAAGGAGCGGCATTTTGTTATACCCTGCCACAGCAGGATGAATTGAAAAATTTCGTAATCTCAGCGGAGAAAACGCAGTTCAGTTTCACACGCGACCACACGGCGTACGCCGCCTATTCCGCTCAGGGCGAGTATAGCAAGGTTCTGCTCAGCCAGATTAAGAACAATTGTGAAAGGCCGCTGACGGTCGAAATTGACAGTGGTCTTTTCGCGTCCGTTGCCGAGGCCCGGCTGGTGGATTATGCCCGTATGAGACTTTCTCCCCAGCGGGATAAGCCGCTAACGCTGGTCAGCTCACTGCATGGCGAGGTTAATGCAACGGCACCAACTACAACGCCGTGGCGAGTAATTATGCTTGGCCGGTCCCCCGGAGAGCTGCTCGAACAAAACTATCTGCTGCTGAACCTGAATGAGCCTTGCGCTATTGAAGACACATCCTGGATAAAGCCCGGCAAGGTAATCCGCGAGGTAACTTTAACCACCGCCGGCGGTAAAGCCTGCGTCGATTTCGCCGTCGAGCACAATCTTCAGTATGTAGAATTCGACGCCGGCTGGTACGGCCACGAGTACAGTGACGAATCCGACGCCACGACCGTCTCGGTCGATCCGAAACGCTCAAAAGGCCCACTGGATTTGCACTATATCATCGACTATGCGAAGCGGCGTGGCATTGGAATCATTCTGTACGCCAACCGTCGGGCGCTGGAAAGGCAGCTCGACGAGATTCTGCCGCTCTACGAAAAATGGGGCGTCAAAGGCATCAAGTACGGCTTCGTGCAGGTCGGCTCGCAGCAGTGGACGGCGTGGCTGCACGAGGCCGTCCGAAAAGCGGCCCGGCATCACCTTATGGTCGATATCCACGATGAGTACCGCCCGACCGGCTACAGCCGAACGTATCCGAATCTCATGACGCAGGAAGGTATCGCCGGCGATGAAACCAAACCTTCGAACAGCCTGACTTTAACGATTTTATTTACCCGGATGCTGGCTGGTGCGGCAGACAACACGATTTGCTACTACGACCGGCGTGTTGACGACAACGCAAGCCACGCATACCAATTAGCCAAGAGCGTGTGCTTTTACAGCCCCTGGCAATTTCTTTACTGGTACGATCGGCCGGGCGGCTCTCCGCGGAGGACCGGCGGAGCCGGGGGCAGTCACAACGTCATCGGCGATGAGCCGGAACTGGAATTCTTCGATCATGTTCCCACGGTCTGGGACGATACGAAAGTTATATACGGCCAAATCGGCGAATACGCCGTCATTGCCCGCTGCTCCGGTGAAAGCTGGTTCATCGGCTGCATGAATGGAAATGACCCGCACACGTTCGACGTCCCTCTGAATTTTTTGGACAAAGACCGAAAATACATTGTGCATATCTATAGCGATGATCCAACCGTCCCAACGCGGACACACGTAAAAATCAGTCGCTTCATTGTGGATTCTTCATCGGTTCTCAAAATCGAACTGCTGCCTCGTGGCGGCCGAGCAATCAGAATCCATCCTGCTACTGCGGATGATGTAAAGACATATTCCAGGCACAAAGACCACTGAGTCCAAAACTCATGCCGACAGATATCAGTTTTATTTTCACCGGTCGTCGCGATTTACAGTGAACGTGGCTTTTTCACCTGCTTTAATTTGCAGAATATCGCCAAAACGCGCCTGACCGAATCCGCTAAGTATGAATGTCGATAAGGCCAGCCCACCCTGCATGACCGACAGTTCGATTTGTCTGCCGCCGGTTGACTGCTTTATGGAACAGCTTCCCCAGGCATATCCGTTCGACCAGAAGAACGTGCCGTTCTTAGCGGCGAAAGTCATCGATTTTTCCACGCCGGAATATTGAAATCCGGTCATCGCGAGTACCGCCGCCCAACTGGCCATTGCGCGGGCGTAATGGTGGCCGCACTCGGCCTCATCGAATGGGCTTCGCCTGCGCCCATCATATCGGTCACGTATGTTCCTAATACATCTCAGGCCGTCTTCGAGCTGGCCTTCGTAAAGCATGCCCACAGCGGCGGTATATTCGAAGCCGGTCATCACCTCGGTGAAGTATGGGAAAGGATTCTTCGGCCGGTCTTTCGGATAGCTTGCCATTAGCAGCGCCGATTCATCGCCCATAGCGAAGGAGCGCATACAATTGAAGTGCCCGTACATACCTTCGGTGAGATTGTATTTCATTATGCTGGACAAAGTTTTGCCGACATTGGCCGGCTCGAGCAGATATCCCAGGCCGCAAACGTGAGCCATGTACTGGCCGACAAGCTGATCCACAAGGCAGCCGGAGCCGAGCTGGTAGTCGGGCTTGGTCGGGTCTTGTGCGCCCATGCCGATAAGCAGGCTTGGCGCGATGTCCGATTTGTCCTTCGGCGGACGTACCTTGTGCTCATAGTATTCGCCATTGAACAAATTTGCGTCTATCCATTCTTTGCCCCGCTCGAAGAGACTCCGGCAGGTTGTGGCAAAATCATACTCGCCGAGGTAGCGGGCCATTTCTTCCGCCGCTCTCAGCGCTCCTAAATACCAAACACCCATCTGCGGATTAGGCCCGTAGTATTCGACATCCATTGTGTTGTGCTGGCAGCCTTCCATCACCCCGTCTCGGTCGGCGTCCCAGCCGCCTTCTATCCAGCAAAATTCCAGCGCCCTTTTGACGTGGGGCCATAGGGCTTTGAGCATCTTATCGTCGCCGGAGAGTTGCCAGTCACGATACATCTTCATAACGCATCCCATCTGACCGTCAGCAGCAGCTTTGCCAAAACTCTTTGCTCGCCCGAGCGGCAGATTCACTCGAAAACTCATCATCCCGTTATCATCCGTGGCGTGGCCGAACTCGACCTCGCGCATAGACGCGGCAAGCTTCCCAAAAAGAAAAGCCGTAGCCTGCTCGTAGTTCCAGACGTGCGTGCATGAGCCGTGGCAGCAGCCCCTTCTATTGCTGCATCCTTCGAATCCATAAAACCGCCCGTCTTCCGTGCGAAAGCATGTCTGTGTTCGCAGCGTGCTGATATTGAACAACGCCGCCTCTTTGACCACTTCAGGAAGATTGCTGCTGCACAATGCTCGCACAAACTGAGCCGTCTTCCGCTCCAGTTTCTCAAGCTCCGGCACGAATTTCTCTGCAACGTCCCAGGCATCATCATATTGCGTGCTATAGTAATTGCCTATTCGGTCCTGCTCGTTGCCTTGGGGCGTCCAGGTCTGGCGGTTGGGAAAGTGCCAAGTGAGCAGGAATGTTATCTTTTTTGTCTCGTGCGGCGGCAACTCGACCTGGACGGCAAGCGAAGCCATCGGCGTATCTTCCTTCACGGCGTGGCGTTCATCGAGCTTGCCGTCAGCGCTGAAATCATCCCAAAAATCCAGCAGTGAGCTTCCCCAGCCCTGCTGAATCCACGCTGTACGGTAACTAACGCCAGACTCGGCTGTAGTGGACAACGCCATCGTGCCCCATTGCGGCGCCCTGGGGACCACGCCCTCGGAGCGCATAAATATGCCGCGGACATTCCGACCTTCACGGAATTCGTTACGGTTGGCCTTGCCTCCGACGGCAACCAAATCGCCCTTCCAGTCCTTCGTTGTGCCAGAGCCGTCCATACCTATAAAGTTGGGCATGCTGACGCAGACCGAAGCGGTTACTGACTTATCCGTCTTGTTCTGAAGAACGTATCGCAGAACGGCAACGGGTATGCCGCTGGCATCGGCGTCGCCCGGAACAAGCGGATTGAACGCTTCGATGCACACGTTCACCGGCACGTCCGGATCGGACAGACAGACCTGTCCGAACGGGTAAGCAGCCGCGAAAGAACAATTGCGAAACCTCGGCAGGCCGTGGTTGGGCACAGTGCTGCCGTGGCTCTCTTCGTAGCCGGACAGCTCAATCGGCCCTTCGATTGCTCTTGCTATATTCTTTCCACCGGGTAACCCGGCAAAAAGTGTAAAGAACGGCCCGGTCGAGCGAACCGACAGCGGCACAAATCCTTTAGAAGCACAGTTCATAATCTCCCAGTCGTGCAGGTCGCCCCGGCCACCCAACGAGACGGTCCCCGTACCAATCCCACCAAGAGGAAGAGCAATTTTCTCGATGTGATTCTGGTCATAACGTTTCAGCACAGGCCAGGCTTTGTGAATGGACGCTTCATCCGACGCTTCATCCATGGTTTTCTCTATTGTCACCTGAACTCCGGCAGAGATTGTGCCGCAGGAAAATAAACCATAACCGGCAACAATTAGTAACGAAAATAGAAATGACGTTTTCATATCGTGCCCTTTCAACGGAAATTAAAACAGGCCAAGGGCGTCTCGCCCTCGATTCGCGGGCTGGAAGCCCGCGACACAACTGCATAATTTTGGAGCCCAAAATCACCTAAACCGGCGCCTTAGCTGGGATCCCATTTCGCCAAATAAGTGCGAAATGGAAACCCTGCTCTATCGACTGTTCCACTGATCGATTCTCTCCTGGATTCTGTCCCAGTTCCAGCTTCCGGGGTCCGGCTCGTCCATATTGGCGCGGAGCTGTTCAGTCGTTGGAGTTTTGGAAGGCACGCCGTCGTCAGGAACTTCGATGCCGGCAGCCCAAACCAGGCCGTTCAGCACTATCTTGCGAAAATCATTGTGCGCCCAGTTAATCTGGTCGTGTCCGCCGGTGAAGCCGAAGCCCCGTCCGCCGCCGGGCCTTTCATAGGCCCAGGCCAGATGCTCTGGCATGCCCTTTCTTGATCGAACGGTGGGATTTCCGCTGTGTGGGCCGTCCGGCCTGTCGCGGGTGCTGTCGGGCGGAATCGCAGACAAGACCGGCCTGACGTTTTCCATATTCTCGCGGAAACGCATGTGATAATACCATTCGTCACGAATTGAAAAAGGCCTTACTCCATTAGTGATGGGGTGCTTCGGAAAATCGGTGAATTTCGCTTCCCAGTACGGATTGACCGACCAGAATGTCTCGAAGTAGCCGCCAGTCCAGTCGAGCATATAGTTGCCCGGCTTGCCTTTTGGCACCTCGACGGCGTAGTGAAGCATTGCAATACCGACGCCCTTTTTCGCCAGAGCATCCATTTCTTCGAGGTGCCCCATGACAACGTGCCCGCCGCCCCCGTCGCAGTAGACGGCGACCTCGTCGGCGTTGTCAAATGCCGTCGGATCTTCGGGCCAGCCGTTCTTATAAACGGCTGCATAGACGTTGGGCATGCCTTCGTTGAGGCATTTTGCCAGAAGCAGACAGCCCGCATTGTGCTCGTGGTAGCCGTAACCGTGGCTGCGGGGACCAGCCACTAGCACAATCTTCTTTCTGCCTTGGAGCTTCGTACGTTTTAACAGGATGTCCTTGAACTGGACGGTCATCGGCGGGCCGGCGTGTAACTGCAGCGCCAGGACGCCAGACATTTCACGCTGGGCTTTGTCGTTGTCAATGACCTCGGCGGTGGTCTGGCCGTTGACTTTCAGAAGAATATGATCTCCGCGGGCGATGATATGATAATCGTTCCAGTCATCTTTTTCAATATTGGTCATCAGAGCATCGGCATCGCCAAGCGGATTGAAAATCATCTGGCCGTCAGAACCGATGGTGGTCTTCTGGCCCCGATTGGCGAGCATACCCCGTCCCCCTTCGTCATACAACGCCCCGGCATATCGGCCGGCCAGATCGATATCCGCCTGGTAGCCGACGGCGTGACCGTCTTCTTCGACCCGGCTGCGAATCTGGATACCGGAGTTCGCTGACGGGGTACCGTTGATACGGTACTTCAGCTTCAGCTCGAAATCGTCCACATCACCCAACTGCCAGACAAGAAACTGATTGCTCTTACATGGATTCTGCTCGGTAGAGCATCCGGTTATTGCCCCATCCTTTACGGACCAGTAGCTCATTTCGGGGGATTTCCAGCCGTCGAGTGTCCTGCCGTCGAATATCGGCTTAAAGTCAGCATCCTGAGCAAGGGCTGAACTTATAGCAAGAAACAAAAGCCCAAACACAGCCAAACAAACAAATTTTAAATTAAATTCACTCATAATACTCACTCCTCTAAATCTTGTGGGCTGTCCAATTTTTGATTGCCTAAAGTTGCGAATTCCGACTTTAAAATCGTAAATCAAAAATCGAAAATCGCAAATCATTTTCAGGCCGCAGCTTGCCATTGCTCTTTAATCAGTTTCAGGCCCTCGGTATAAACTTCCTGGGGGCTGGCGGATAAATCGCGCCATACGCGAGTTGCCGCCGCTAAGTCCGGCAGCGCCCGTCCGAACGCCTCGATCATCAGCCACCCATCATAGCCCGCCGAACGCAGAGCCTTGAAAGTGCCCGCCCAGTTAACGTGTCCTTTGCCGGGCGTGCCGCGGTCGTTTTCGCTGATATGCACGTGCTTGATGATATCAATGTTAGGAGCGATGCATCCGACCGGGTCCTTCTCTTCAATGTGAGCGTGGAACGTATCGAATAGAACGCCGTAGTTGGGCTTATCAACGCGCTTCACGAAATCCGCCGTAGCGGCCATCGTGTTGAGAAAATAGCACTCGAAACG
>JAFGPJ010000106.1 GCA_016936275.1 Sedimentisphaerales bacterium | reverse complement strand
CGGATTAAAGAATTGGGCCTCGAGCCGTACGGCAGCAGATATGAAGGCATCGAGCCGGCAGAAGATACAAAGGGCGGATTTAAAGACGACGAGACGACACAGCAGGCAAATTGTGCCGGCAGGATCGTGCTTCTAAGAGATATCGGCAAGCTGATTTTTATAACACTTCGCGACCGCAGCGGAACCATTCAGGTCGGCCTTAGCAAAAAGCTGCTGAGCGAGCAGTGGGAATCGATGAAGCTTCTCGAGCTTGGTGACATCATCGGCGCCGCCGGTCAGTTGGGCAAGACCAAAACAGGCGAAATCACAATTTGGGCCGAGAAGATCGTTCTGCTTAGCAAATGCCTGCTGCCCCCCCCGGAGAAATTTCACGGTCTGGCGGACATTGACCAGCGCTACAGGCAGAGATACGTAGACCTGTGGGCCAATCCCGAAGTAATGGAACGATTTAAGACCCGCAGCGCCATTGTCGCTACTATCCGCGAGTTTCTCACGTCCAGAGGATTTCTGGAAGTTGAGACACCAATGATGCAAACCATCGCCGGAGGCGCCGCAGCCAAACCTTTTATTACACACCACAATAGCCTGGACATGGATTTGTTCCTGCGGATTTCACCTGAGCTGTTTCTAAAAAGGCTGCTCGTAGGCGGAATGGAAAAGATCTTCGAAATAAACCGTAACTTCCGCAACGAAGGACTCAGCCGGCAGCACAATCCGGAATTCACCATGATAGAGTTGTACCAGGCATACGCCGATTACAACGTGATGATGGATCTGACCGAGGAGGTCGTGTCGCTTTGCCTGGAAAAACACGGCAGCGGAAAACAACTCCAGTTCGGTGAGCTCACGATCGATTTCACCCGGCCCTGGCGGCGTGCCAAATATGCAGACCTGCTGAAAGAATACGCCGGCTGTGATATTAACGACATAGAAGCCGTCCGGACAAAAGCCAGGCAGCTCGAACTGGATGAAGCCCAGATGGACGACGTAGTAGTGGTCAACGAAGTGTTTGAGGCAACAGTTGAAGATTATCTTGTCGATCCGACTTTTGTTTTAGACTATCCGGCACAGTTATGTCCCTTAACGAGACAGAAGAAAGACGACCCGAAATACGCCGAACGTTTTGAATTATTTATCGGTAGAATGGAACTGGCAAACGCCTATACCGAATTGAATGATCCGGCGATACAGGAAGAAAACTTCCATATCCAGCTCCGAGGACAACAAGAGACAATGGCTACTATGGACGGCGATTTTATAGCGGCGTTGAAATACGGCATGCCCCCGGCCGGCGGACTGGGAATCGGAATCGACAGGTTGATAATGGTGCTTACCGGCGCTGAAAGTATTCGTGACGTGGTGCTGTTTCCTCTGCTAAGACCAGCAAAAACTTAGGGCTTAATCCCGCACAATAAACCACGTTAACGTGAGGTTATATAGACAACTAAGTACTGACAAATAAATTATGCTTAAATTATTCCTTTGGCTGCGATATCTGCGCAAGAAAAAAATCGTGCTCCTGAGTATTGCCGCAGTCGCTCTGTCCGTATCGCTGCTGATAGTTGTCGCAAGTCTGTTCACCGGTTTCATAGATACATTCGAAAAAGCAGCCGTCGAAGCGGTCGGAGATGTAGTTCTCTACTCAGAGGCGACATTCGCTAAATACCCGCTGCTTATCGAGCAATTAGAGAAAACCGAATCGGTCGAGGCCGCAACGGCAATGATACCGGGTTCCGGTCTTCTGCATCTGGGCAGGGGCAACGTGCGGGCTGTGCAAGTCTGGGGGATTGAGCCCGTAGGCAGAGAGAAAGTGACGGGTTTTGCCAAATTTTTACGCATACAGGGTCAAACAGCAGGTGCGCCATCCTTCAAAGCACCGAACTCCCCAGAAGAAACCGGCGGATTCGTGGGAATCGGCGTTCTGGGCGAGCCTGACGAGCAGACGGATGAGTATGATTACGATGCCGCCGAGAAGATGATCGGCCGGTCCGTCGTCCTGACCACAGGCACCGTGACAGGACAAGATAATCAGGACGGCACAAGGCCAGAATTCAAAAGACAGGTAATGAAATTTGCAATCGCGGACATTGTCGAAACGGGAGTCTATCAGTTTGACAGCGGTTGCGTCTATCTGCCAATCGAGAAGCTGAGCAAAATCTTATACCCTGATGTAGAATCACCGGCCGCCAGTCAGATATTTATCAGGCTTTCTGAGAACACTGAAGCGGACAATGCACTGGCTGTGATCCGCGGTGTATGGCGTACATTCGTTCAAGAGCATCTTGGCGCGGACACGTACCTGATGACATCTACCAGTATCGGCACAGCCAGACAGTTGCAAAGTCGATTTATTGCCGCGTATGAAAAGCAAATGGGAATATTGCTGTTGATCTTTGGTGTCATCAGCATCGGCGTTGTTCTGCTGGTCTTCTGCATATTTTCTATGATCGTCAGGCTTAAACAAAAGGACATCGCGATTATCAAAAGCTGTGGAGCAACAAGCAGCTCGGTAGCGGTTATTTTTGTCGGTTTCGGCGCCTGTGTCGGAGCGGTCGGCTCGGGTATCGGGACCGTTCTTGGATACGTTATCACAAGGAATATCAATACGATTGAAGACTGGATCAGGATAATATTCGGATTAAAGCTCTGGAAGAGCAGCGTGTATTTATTCAGCAAGATACCCAACGAAGTGAACTGGTCCTGGGCCATGCGAATCGTATTGATGGCAATAATAGCAGCGGCGATAGGAACGCTGATACCGGCTATCGTCGCGGCAAGAACAAAGCCTGTCAATCTCCTGCGATACGAATAGCCCGGGCTGAATAGAAATCTTAGAAATTCCATTTAACGAAATTATGTACAAAATTACTCTCGCAACAAGGTATTTATTAAAACGACGAATCACGTATTTCGCGGTGCTTGCTGTTGCGCTTAGTGTCTTTATCGTTCTTGTGGTGATGACCGTGATGGCGGGGCTCGTAAACGAATTCAAAGAGAAAAATCATCGCTTCGCAGGTGACTGCATCATTGGAACCGAATCATTAGTCGGCTTTGCATACTACGAAGATTTTGTAAAGCTTCTCGAACAGCAGGATTATGTCGAAGCCGTTTCGCCGGCGATAAAATGCTTTGCTCTGAAAAGACGCAAAGGCTCAGACCAGGATGGCATCGCAGAAATTATGGGTATTGATCCGGTCAGACATAGTCAAGCAACCGGTTTCGGAGATTCCCTGTTTTACCACAGGAACGACGTGTCAAGAACGTTCAAAATTGCAAGCGACCCGAACATTGTCGGATGTGTCCTGGGGGACTATGTACTCCTTCAAGATACCAGCAGTCGAAACCTTAATGAAATCGACATTCCCCGAATACCCTACTCGATAAGCTGTTTTCCTTTAACCGCGAGGGGCGCCCTGGCCCAGGCAGGCACGGACATGGTCAACACGAAAACTTTTTACTTTAGCGACCAATCGAGCACCGGCTTACCCCGGGTTGACGGCTCGGTCGTATATCTGCCGTTTGAGGAAGCTCAACTGCTCTGCGGTATGGGGGGGGCAACAAAAAGGGTTTCCCGGATCCACATACGATTCAAGCCGGATGTCAAAATCGACGCCGGATGCGAAAAAGTACGGTCACTCTGGCAGAAATTCAGGCAGGATAAAGCCGACGAAACACAATCATACACACTGGACACGGTCACCGTTCAAAGCTGGAAACAATACAGGCGTGAGTCCATCGCACCAATGGAGAATGAACAGACGGAGATGAGCGTCATGTTCGGCTTTGTAGGAAT
>JAFGPJ010000105.1 GCA_016936275.1 Sedimentisphaerales bacterium | reverse complement strand
GCCTGCTAAAATCATTTATTTTTTTCTTGCTTTTTAAGGCCATTTCGAATATAATTCCGCAAAATATCTGCGGGACCAACAGCTTTGATTTGACAATGTGATTTGCCAATATGGTTTGTCTTCAAAAGGAGACAGATTATGGAAAGGCAAGTAGAAAAATATATACATAATCTGCCGGATGCCGACCTGCTCGAATACACCAGAACCGAGACGCATCTTCCGGAAGCCCTCGAATTTGCACGGATTGAAATGGCCGACCGGCATTTAACGCCCGAGCACATTAGCGAGCTTGAAGAACAATTACGGCAGCGGGAGATAGAGCGAGAACAGGCGGCCCAGGCCGTAGCAGCCGAGCCGCTCAGTCTCGAATGGCGCCTTGCCGTTTTTCTTTGCGGCTTATATTGCGGAATTCCGCTTGTGTTTTTTTATCCGACGTGGCGAAAGTTTCGCGAGCAAGGTCAGGACCGAAAATACAAGGACATGTGGGTTTACGCCCTTATCGGCTTTTGTTGCCAGCCGGTTTTAATCTGTTTGCGCGTCTCGCCCTGGAACTGGCTTGCAACACTGTTTTAAGTCCCATCTGCTGTAAGCGGTTCGCCCGTCCTCCATTTATTAAACAGCTCTTCATCCCTGCTGAGCCAGAAAGGATATCGAGTAAAAGAATCATATAAGGCGATTGCATCCATCACAAGCGAGCCGACCCTTGCTCCGAATACGTTCTTGCCGACAGCCGGCTCGCGTATATAACCGAGGACCTTGACATTGTGGCCATCGGCGACAGTTGTTTTGCCGCTCGGATAAGACACGAATAGTGAGCTGTTACTGGTGATATAATTATCGGAGTTCGAGTCATATTCCTGCACGAGCATCTCGAAAGTAATCTGGTTTTCCTGTTTATCGGTGTTAATTACACGCCCACCGAACGCGTAAAGCCTGCCGACATGAGGTTTCGGATTCCTCTTAATCTCGTAGAACTTTTGTATTCCGAAAACTGGTACGGTGCTGGTTCCGGATACGAACAGCCGCCGATTACCGACAAAGCAAGAACAAGTAATATCTTCTTCATATTCCAGCCCCTTTGATAAACATTACCTTCGTACCATTTACTTACAACCGGACAAAGCTAAAAGTCTAATCATGTTCCAAACCCCGAATGGTTTTATTCTATTCCGATCCTATACTCATACAAATTGCGTTTTTGATGTGTTGCCCAATAGGTATAACGGCTCACACATAACCAGTCAAAATGCTTCGGGCAGGATTTTTCTTGCGGCGTTGCGGAGGTAGGCGGAAATCTGCCTTTCGGAATCCATGCTGAGGACTTTTCTTGCTACCTGGTTGCAGTCCTCTATTGTGACCGAACGAATTATCTGCTTTATCTCCGGTATCATCGGCGATGCAATAGAAATTGTTCTTACTCCCATACCCAGCAGCAGCATGATATACTCCGGCTCCGAAGCCATCTCACCGCAGACGCTCAGGTCTATTTGTGCTTTATGCGCATCCTGAATAACGTTCCTGATGAGCCGAAGCACAGCAGGATCCGCCGGTGAATATAGTGTAGAAACCAATTCGTTGCCCCTGTCGACGGCCAGGGTATATTGAGTTAGATCGTTCGTTCCGATACTAAAGAAATCCACATCGGCTGCGAGCGAATAAGCCGTCAAAGCCGCCGACGGCGTTTCAATCATTATGCCGACCTGAATGTCCCTGTTGTATGGAATGGATTCTTCATCGAGGTCTTCCATTACATCGCGCAAAATCATCTTCGCCTGCATAAGCTCCTGACGATTAGTGATAAGCGGGAACATAATCTTGACCTGGCCGAGAACCGAGACTCTTAAAATCGCACGCAACTGCTTCTTGAACAACGTCAGGTTTTGCAGGCAGAATCTGATAGATCGCAATCCCAAAAACGGGTTGCGTTCGGGAATAAAACGCTTGCTTTGTGTATATTTATCGGCGCCGAGATCCAGCGTCCTTATAACAACAGGCCTGTCTGCGCAAATACGAACCGTCTTGGCATAAGCCTCGTAATGGTCCTGTTCGGCAGGCTCTCTTTCGGCATTAAGATATAGAAATTCGGTGCGGTACAGGCCGATGCCGTCGCCTCCCTTTTCCAGAACGACCTCGGCCTCATTCGGAAACTCGATATTGCCCAACAGCGTGATTTCTGTGCCGTCCCGCGTGACAGCGGGCTTTTGTCTTATCTCGTCGAGCCTGTGCTCAAGCTCCGTGAATTCCTTCGAATATTCTTCGTACTGGCGGATCGTCTGCTCGTCCGGATTTACTATAACGATGCCGCGATTGCCGTCCACGATTATGGTGTCCCCGTCGCTTGTGTATTCCGTAAGGTCTTCCAGGGCCACTACCGCCGGTATGCCCAACGAGCGGGCCACAATGGCGGCGTGACTTGTTCGGCCGCCCGCATCGCTGGCTATACCCTTGACGTATTTTATGTCGAAGCCGGCGGTTTGAATTGGGCTCAATTCCCGGGCGACAATCACGACTTCTTTTTTCAGGTGTTCCACGTCCTCGCGTTTTTTGCCGAGCAACTGTTTGAGAAGACGCCTTTCAATATCATAAATATCCGCCGCCCGCTCGCTGATATAAGCATCCTTGACCTTGTTGAAATGTGAAGCAATTTCACGAAGAACAGTAGAGACGGCATACTCCGCAGTCACAAGTTCAGAATGGATCAAATCGGTTATCTTTTTTCGCAGCCTTCTGTCGTGAAGGAAGCGCAAATGTACGGCAAAAATATCTTTTATTTTACCGCCCTCGGCCCGGTCCTGCTTCGACTCAAGCTCAGTCAATTCTCTAATAGCATCCTTGAACGCATTTCTCGTACGCTGAATCTCAAGCATCCGCTGAGATGGTTCGATTTGCCGGCGTGGAATGCGATAATCTTCGGAATCGATAATCAGCGACTTGGCGATAGAAATGCCCGGCGAAACAGCTATACCCTTTTTGATTTCCATTGTGAGTTTCTCTTATTTCACTTATACCTGCTGTTCGCTATTTTTCCGGCGTCGGCTCACCGAAATGTTTATCTTCCACCAGCTCTTTCAAAGCATCAATTGCCTGTCGGGCGTCAGGGCCCTTGGCTGTAACCTTTAATTTCGTGCCGCAAGTGGCCGCGAGCATGCTTATCTGCATTATACTCTTGCCGTCAACATTAGTTTCGCCGTTGCTAACGTTAATCTCACTTTCAAATCGGTTTGCAATATCTACAAACTGCATCGCAGGGCGCATGTGAAGACCATCGGTGTTTTTTATCTCAAGTTCAATATCGAATACTGTGTTTTCCAATGTATCTTTTTCTGCCTGCATCTTCACGATACCGCTTGTCCATATCATACAAACCGGACTATATTACTACCAGGACGGATTTTCATCAGCCTCATCAATAAGGTCTTCAACCTGCTCGGCGCTGCGGCACTGTCTGAGAAATTTGCGGAATCGCTCCTGTTGCAAATGTCTGAAAATATTCTCCATTGCCTGCAAATGTTTGTCAGGATCGTCCACAGAGCTGATTAAAAGTATTACCGAATAAACCGGCTGCTTATCGAGAGCGAAAAAATTAATCCCTTTGCTGCTCAGCCCGATCGCAGCAATTACCTCTTTAACGGCTTTATGCTTAACATGAGGTACGGCAACACCTTTGCCAAGGCCGGTACTGGCTTCGTTCTCTCTTTTTATTACTTCCGCGGCAATCTCCCTGCTCTTGCCCTTATTGAACCTGCCGGTTTCTCCAAGCGCCGAAACCAATTCCATTATCGCACCGTCTCGGTCTGAAGCCTGCAATTCTGTAATTGTCGCCTCGGTACAGACAAAATCACTAAGTTTCATCTTATTTACCCAATGTCATCATAAACCGTCTAATCGGCCAAACCAAAAAGGCACAGTGACATATCATAAAATATGATCTATGTTGATTCTGTAAAATCCGAACCACTTGTTGTATGCTTGTTGTTTCGCTCCTTACTTTTTGCCCTCCTGAGCTGCCGTTCGAGCTTATGGACAGCCATATCAATGCACCGGTAAGCATCTTCACCTGTTTCAGTACCGACAAATATCTTGCTGTGCTCGGCTCTTGCAATTATTTCTATGCTCGCACCACCGCCCTGGCCACCATCTACTATAACTTCAACCTGAGTGATTCTGTTATAATACTTGGGAAGCTTGGATGTCTTCTCCTCTGCATGCTTTTTGATAGCTTCTGTTATTTCGATATGTTTACCGCTGATTGTAAAAAGCAATATTATTCTCCTTAATTATAGTTTAGATGTTTCCATAAGTCCTGTTTTTATCGTTCCTCTTCCGAACCGGTCTCCGGCAAAACTTTTATTGCTTGCTCGCTGCCGGGCGTTATAACTCCGCCGCTGACAATAAATCTCAACGCTTCTTCAATCGTCATATCCAAATCGATAGTCTGTTTCTTCTGAACTGTTATCACAAAACCTGTAAACGGCGTCGGCGAAGTAGGGATAATGACAGTTAGAAATTCTCTTTTAACAGTGTTTACTACTTCCTCAAGTCCGGAGCCGGTAACAAAACCGACAGACCATACACCTTTCCGCGGATATTCTACCGCAACAACCCTCGAAAACAGCTTTTTTTGCTCCTCATTCGTAAGCAAAAAATCGGTCACCTGCTTCACATAGGGAAATACATTCCTGAGGAAGGGAGTGTTCATTATAAACTTTTCAATCGTTCGCCAAAAGCTTTTCCCGACGTAGCTTGCCAGAAGCGCCCCGAGTATGCAGACTCCGACGACTGCGACAATAAAGCCCGTGATTGAGCCGGGACCGTCGATCCAGGTCTTTGCAAGGGTCTTTTTGAGCTGTTCGATACGGACTTTACGCTGTACATCGTGCCTTTTCATATGAATTTGCAGCTCATCTTCGTTATCGCTCAATTCCGGCTTAGTATTTAAAAGATATGCCCTCACCTCTTTGTCGGAGACCTCGACTTTCTCATTGGCAGCCAGGGCGATAAGATAGACCAGACCCCGATTTATGTGGATACTGATTTTCGTCTGGATAAACGTATAGCCCCAGACGAACAACCAAATCGTCAGAATGCTCGGCAACAACACCGCCAATCCATGCAGGAAATAGCCTTTAAAGCGCCTCGTAACGCTCATATTCTCAGCACCAAAGCCTCTTTGGACTTATAATTTAATATTTATGATTTGCGAATGCGGCTTCGCCGAAAACGAGGCCCCAATCGTAAATCGAAAATTATGTTACTCCGCCGGCCTGCCGTAGTCAATAAAAAAGTCTTTCGGTTTACCCTGTGAGATAACGTCTTCGGCTGTCTCATGGGGCAGATGCGCGCCAATCAAATGTATGATCGCTCCCGGCAAAGAAACCAAAAGGAAAAGAAGCCTCTGGCATAATGCCAAAGCCAGGGCGTTTTTGCCGGTTATAGTCCCGACCCGCATAAACATCATTTTCAGCCATCCCTCCATGATTCCCAGTCCCCCCACGCTTATCGGCACAGATCCCAAAAGCCATGAAACAGGGAAGAAAATGAAATAATACTTAGCCGGCACGTCTATGCCGATTTCTCTGCCGACAAACCACATAGCCACTACAGTAACGCTCTGAGTGCAGAAAGTAAGCAGCAGCGCCACGATAATCGCCGGCCATTTATGACAATATATACGAATTGACTGCCGCACCTTGCCGAATATCGATGCTCCATGCCGGCTCACGGCGTTAAAACCGCGCTGCAGCAGGGCCCGCCCCCGGCGATTCGATACCAAAACAGCGATGACAATCGCAAAAGCTGCTCCAAGCCAGATAATGACATTTCCGATTGCCAATTGCCGATTGCCGATTTTCAAATCGAAATTCGGAAATCGAAAATCGAAAATCCCCTTAAATCCATCTTCCCTGCTCTGTTCCGGAATAAACCAATAGCAGCCGAAAGCCATAATCAGCATACCTGTCAGCCCAATGACCCGATCAACGAAGACCGACAGTGCTGCCTCCAGCTTTTTGTCCGTATGCCTGGTAACGTACCAGGCCCGGGGAAGGTCGCCTCCGATGGAGCCGGGCAGGCAGTTATTATAAAACAGGCCCAGCAAATGCAGCCGGAAGGCCGGCCAAAAGCCAATCCTAATGGACTGGACCCTCAATAAGATAGACCACCTAACAACAAAAATCAACTGCGATATAATATAGATGCCCATCGCCCCTGCGAAAATCCACAAATTCAAGCCCAGCAGAACATCGACCACCTCGGCGAAATTTTCCCCTCGGAATGCAAGATATAGCGCCCCGGCCGCTACGATAAATCGTAGAAGATATGATATATATTTAGTCTTCCTGACTTTTGCCTGCGGCATTGAAATCTTTCGAATAAGTACGGGCGGTTCGCGGACCGCACATATAACAGATTTTAATCGCCAGGCCCGCATTCGTAAATAATAAATTTGTCCAGAGGTTTGAATTAAGAATGTAGAATTCAGAAGACGGTAGGGTGGCGACCATGCCCCATAGAAAGGGCTTGTGCCCTATGCTCTTATGCCCTTGTGCTCTT
>JAFGPJ010000104.1 GCA_016936275.1 Sedimentisphaerales bacterium | reverse complement strand
GTAATATCATCGACTTGCTTCTTGCCTTTTTCGAGGTCATCTTCAGTGATGATTTTGTCTTTTTGCTGCTTTTCGAGGTGCTTGATTGCGTCCCTTCGTATGTTGCGAATACCGACTTTTGTCTGTTCACCGGTCTGTTTGGCCTGCTGGACGAGCTGTCTTCTTCTTTCCTCGCTAAGCGGCGGGATATTCAGCCTGATGATTTTGCCATCTACGATCGGTGCGATGCTCAGGTTGCTGGCTTTGATCGCTTTTTCGATTTCTTTAATCGAACCGGGATCGAACGGCTTAATCACAATCATATCCATTTGAGGCGTTGCCAGGGTTGCCATCTGTTTCAGTGGCGTAGGCGTTCCATAGAAATCGGCCTTTATGTTTTCGACCAGGCCCGTTGCAGCCCTGCCGCTGCGAACGGCTTTTAAGTCGTCGTGCAGTACCTCGACGGCTTTTTTCATTTTGGCTTCGGTGTCCGAGACTATTTGAGTAGTAGGCATCTGCAACCTCATTTCATTACAATTTTGGTACCAACATGCTCGCCACAAAGGGCCTTTGTGATGTTTCCCTTTTCGAAAATATTCAAAACAATGATGGGTATATTACTGTCCCGGCATAGACTTATTGCCGAGTGATCCATTATTCTAAGGTTCTTTTGAAGTACCTGGTCGAAAGTTAACTTATCGAAGAGCTGTGCATCCGGATTTGTTTCGGGATCGTCGCTGTAAACACCACGCACTTTTGTTGCTTTTATCAGCAGGTCCGCTTCGAGCTCCGATGCCCTTAATGCCGCACAGGTATCGGTGGTAAAGAACGGATTTCCCGTTCCGCCCGCTAATATCGCTACCCTCCCGCGTTCGAGGTGTCGAAGGGCCCTTCTGCGAATGAAACCCTCGCACATTGCCGGAACTTCTATCGCACTAAGCACCCTTGTTTCCTGGCCAAGTTTCTCAAGTGTCTCCTGAAGAGCGCAGGCATTGATAATAGTAGCCAGCATCCCCATATAGTCCGCGGTGTTGCGGGGTATATGGCTGGTCTCGGAGAAGCTTTCTCCCCTTAGAAAATTACCTGCTCCGACTACAATGGCCACCTGCGGCCCGAGCTTACAAATCTCTGCGATTCTCTCGGCAATTGACCCGAGTGCAGAGCCATCGATCCCGAACTGGCCTGCTTTACAAAAACTTTCGCCGGAAAGCTTCAATAGAACGCGATGATATTTGCTCTGTGCCATTTTATGTCCAGTCAAGGGTATCTCGCGTCTTGTTCCAGGATGTACCCCTGTTATCCGACTTCAAATCGGACAAATCTTCTTATTTTTGCTTGGCCGCCGGCTTGTTTGGCCGCTTCATCAAGGACCTGCTCGACGGACTTGCTGTCGTCTTTAACAAAAGGCTGCTGCAGAAGGCAATTCTCAGCGTAGAATTTATTCATCTTTCCTTCGACAATTTTATCTATAATATTCGCCGGCTTGCCCTTAACCTGCTCGGCGAAAATCGCCTTTTCCCTCTCGAGTGTTTCCGGGTCAATCTGGTCTTTATTAAGCGCCAGAGGTTTGGTTGCGGTTATATGCATAGATATGTCGGAGGCGGCCTGTTTTATCGCTTCTGCGTCTGCTATCTCATCGTTGCTGGTATCGACCTGGAGCATTGTGCCGACTTTTTCATTAAAGTGAATATATGTACTAATCAGTCCGGGGCCGTCGAGCTTGTATTTAATGTAGTCTCCTACCTGTGTTTTCTCGCCGGTCTTGCTAACTATTTCGGTCAGAAGATCATTAAATGTTTTGCCGTCCACTGAGGTCTCAAGGATGCTCTCAATCCCCTCGTCCTTGGGGCAGGCCAGGGCGAAATCAGTCAGGCTTTTTGCCGTAGCCACAAAATCATCGCTCTTTGCCACAAAATCGGTCTCGCAGCAAAGTGTTGCTAAAGCCGCAGTTTTGCCGTCGGTGCTGGTTTTGCCCACGACCAGTCCTTCGGAAGTGTCCCGTCCGGCTCGCTTGGCCAGGGTTGCCAGGCCCTTTTTCCTCAGTAAATCCATAGCTTTTTCGACATCACCATCCGTTTCCTGAAGGGCTTTTTTGCAGTCCATCATTCCCTGACCGCTCATTTTCCGCAGTTTCACAACTAATGCTGCTGAAATGTCCGCCATCTTAAAAACTCCTATTCTATCGTGTTTTGTGAATTGTTACTTGTATTATGCTAACCGGCGGTAAGACCGCCGGTTAACTACCTAAGAGTATCTAATACTTAGCTTTGTTACTCGGATTTCTGCTGCTCTGTTTCAGTTTCTTGTGAAGTTGCGTCTGCAATTTGTTCAGGGCTTTGCTCAGCCTCTTCTGGTGCTTGAGGTTTTTCCGCTCTGGCGCGAGCCAGTGCCGGTCTCCTCGATCGAACGCGTTTCGGCCGTTGGGGTGCTTCCTGATGAACTGCGGTCATCGTTTTGCCAATCGCCACCGCATCGGCCAGTTCGTTTAATATTAGTTCGACGGCCCTTATCGAATCGTCGTTTGCAGGAATCGCCACATCAACCGTATCAGGGTCCGAATCAGTATCGAGTAGCCCTATAGTTGCTATGTCCAGTTTTCTGGCTTCCCGAAGTGCCAGATATTCCTTCTTGGCGTCAACTACGACAACAGCACCCGGCAAACGGGACATATTCCGAACGCCCTGCAGATTAGCTTTGATCTTTCGCATTTCGCGTTTCAGTCTTGATGCCTGCTTTTTGCTCTCATTGTCGAGCGTTCCATCCTCAGCCATAGCTTCTAATTGCTCAAGCCTCTGGAGACGGGAGCGTATCGTCCTGAAATTGGTAAGCGTCCCGCCAAGCCATCGCTGAGAGACATAGTGCATTCCGCACTTTTCGGCGCTGGATTCTACAGCTTTTTGGGCCTGGCGTTTGGTGCCGACGAAAACGACGTCTTTGCCGGAAGCTACTACATCAGCAAGAAGTTTTTTAGCTATCAGCATTCCTTTTAAGGTTTTTTTGACATCAATGATATGGATATTGCCGCGTTTTGCGAAAATGAATGGAGCCATTTTTGGGTCCCACCGGCTCACGCCGTGTCCAAAATGCACCCCTGCGTTAATAAGTTTCCGTGCCAGCTCTTTAGCCACAAAAAATCTCCAAAATATTTACAAAACTTGACCTCGTACGCTATATACATACAGACAAACCAAGAAAAGTAATGTAAATCCGTCAAGATGTCAAGAATTTATGTTAAGAATTTTTGGCGGATATATGCGGATTTCCCGATCCGGCACAGGTTGGAGTGTTAATATTCCCAATTGCCGGCCTTATTTGAGCTTAATGTTGCTCCTGGTGGATTAAATGCTTGATACGTTTGAGCCAATCATCAGAGGAGCGATAATTTTAAGAAATAGTCTCAATACCAGACGGTAATAATAATATTGGGCTCGGTTTTTTTGGCCTGGACCTCGCCTGTAGTAGTATTTGTTCGTTTTATCCGGACATCCGGATTCTCTGTCAGCCATCTGGTGATTTGCTCATCAAGAAAGTTCAGAGCCCCAGGGTGCAGTTTTGTGAAAAAGGTTTTTACACCCACAATTCGGTCGGAGGGGACTGTTTTTGCCATTGGTTTTTTTACCACCAGCTTGGGCATCTCGACCTTCGGTATCTGAACGGGGGCGGTGCCGCCCAGATCCAGAGGTGCATGTGAAATGCCCTTATCGCTCGAGTCAGAATCGTCAAATGGAATCGGCTTATCGATGTCTTTGCCGGGAGGGGCCGGCTTATTAAGAGGATTATTCAGGTTAAGATTTTCCATAGATTCTCCCTTCTTCAAAGATTAAGATTTAGCTACATCACCCGGAAATGTTTCGGTTGAATATCAGACGACGACAACAGCGTGATTTAGCCTGATATCTCATGTATCTGGTCTATTTCTGTTGGCCTAAAGCTTTGTCAGGCTTTACTCTAAGCTTTCTCCTCTTCGGCCTTTGCATTGTCAGCTTTTTGTGCGTTTTGAGCTTCAGTCTGCTCGGTTTTTGGTGCCGGTTTATCAGCATCAGCAGCGGGCTTAGGCTCTTCTTTTTTGGACTCTTCAGCGGCTTTAATTTTTGCTTCGGCTTCGGCTTTGGCCTTGTTGGCCTCTTCCTGAGCCTTTTTAGCCTCGGCGATCGCCTTGTCGGCGGCCGCCTTGGCTTCTTCGGCAGCCTTTGCCTTTGCATCGGCATCGGCGTTGGCTTTTTCGGCGTCGGACTTGATCTGCTGAGCTTCAGTTTTAATCCTGCTTTGCTCTGCCTCTGCTTTTTGGGCCCGTTCCTCGGCCTCTCTGATGTCGATTCGGGCCTGAGCTTTTTCTACTTCGGCCTCGAGACGTGCCTGTTCGGCGTCGTAGACGCTTCGATCACGTGCCTGCTCACGGGCTTTCAATCCGAACGGATCCGTAATCATTTCGCTCAGACCGCTGGGGCTGTCCGGTTCGTGCTTTCTTTGGACCTCCTTCATTACTACTTCCTTTGGTCTTCCATCTGTGGAAATGCTTGGAGTCAGTATGAAAATAGTCTCAACTGCCCGCTGCTCGGTGTCCTCGCTGGAGAACAAAAAGCCGATAATCGGTATATCTTTGAGTATCGGGACGCCGCGGACCACGGCGAATTCCTCGTTCTTTCTGATTCCGCCGATTATGAGACTTTCGCCCTGTCGGATGCGGTTCAGTTTATTGTCGATTTGCTTTTTGGTAATGATTGGTACTTGCTTTACACCTTCCGGTGTATTCTTTGAGCCGAGCAGGACGGATGTTTCCAAACCTATGTAGCCGTCTGCATATACATGAGCAGTGACTTCAAGCGAGTCTATCACGTCTTCGTATGTAGTACTTGTCTCCAGATAGTCTGATATTGTTGACCGCATGGTGATCCGGTCAAGCGGAACCTTCTGACTTGATAAGACCTTGGCCGTGCCGCCGTTGACCACTTCGAGCGTCGGATTCATCAGGATCTTCAAATAGCCCCTTGATTCGAGCAGATCGATTAATAACGTGAAAGTGTGCCCGGCTTTACCAGCGTTCAAATATCCTATATTAAGACCCATTCGGGATCGAGCCACCTCTCTGAGGGATGCACCGGGGAATGCTGGAAGATAGTCGCCATCCTGAACTAATTGCTGAACGTCTGCTCCGAAAGCTGTACCAGCGGGATTCATCGCTACGGATTCGCCGAACAGGTTGTCGATTGCTATAGTGGTTTCACGGTCGAATGTCATGTCCGCATAAACCTCTGAGATCAGACAATCTATCTTGACTTGGATCGGCTTAACGTCTATCTGATTTAGGGTTTCAAGTACTGCTTCGATGTCATCACGAGCCGGACATCGAACGATCAACTGGTTTGTAGCAGGATTACTGCTGACAGTGTAATCCTCTACTGTGACCGATTTGCCTTTTTCATCGAACACTTTCGTTGCAAATTGCTCGTGGACGATTTTCTTTAATTCATCTGAAGTATGATATCTGCAAAAGTAGAATAATTTCCATTCAGGTTTGCCGCCGACAATCTGCTCGAATATTTTTGGTGGCGTCCGATAGGCTTCTGGTATAGGGACATTAGGATCGGGAGCCATATTGATTTTCAGATCGCGGAGGGTCCTCTCGGCCTCGTTTTCGGTATCTGTCTGGGCGGATATAGTCCCCCACCCTCCAATCCAATGAATAACTACCGCAGCCACAGCCACGATTAGCCATTGACTGCGGCCAATTTTTTGGCTGATCTTGCTCATGATTGATGCATTAGCCATTATATTAGAACGCTTAAAGCAGCGTTATAAACCTCTTCACTTCCGGCCTGTATATAGACGGGATACTCTATTATTATATTGCTAAATTATTTATCGTCAAGTATATTACTATCGGATTAGGAAAAATGTTTCCTTTTTTTGGGGGCAAAAGTGCAGATTTCCCGATTTTTTTGGATTTTATGGAAAGAAAAAAGCAAAAAATTACTGTCGGTTTCGTCTCATTAGGCTGTCCGAAAAACGTGGTTGACAGCGAGAGAATGCTGGCTGAAATCGTCCAGGCGGATTTTCCGATAACTGCCGAGACTGATAATGCTGATGTTGTTGTCATTAATACGTGTGGTTTTATCGCTCCGGCAGAAGCTGAGTCACTTGAAGCGATTAAACATGCAGTGGAGCGCAAGCTCAGTGGAGCAGTGAAGAAAGTTGTTGTTGCAGGTTGTCTCAGCGAAAGATTAGGACCGAAAATTCACGAAAAAGTAGAGGGTATTGATGCCGTTGTCGGTCTAAATCAGCGGGATAATATTGCGAAAATAATCGAAAAAATTTTTTTTTCCGAGATATGCGGACATTGCGAAGATTGTTACCCAGACCAACCATTGTTCCCAGCTTGTGACCGAGTTTTAGATGACAGGTGTAGATTTCTTATAACTCCGCATCATTGGGCGTACCTGCGAATCAGCGAAGGCTGTAATCACTGTTGCTCTTTTTGCACGATACCGGCTATCAGGGGGCGCTTTCGAAGCAAGCCGATGGAGCTTGTTATCGCCGAAGCCGAAGAATTAGTTTCCGCCGGCGCAGTCGAGTTGAATGTAATTGCGCAGGACACAACAAGCTACGGGCGAGATTTGAAAATCAAAAACGGATTGAATGCTCTTCTAAAAGAGTTCGAAAGAACTGCCGGTCTGGCGTGGCTTCGGTTAATGTATCTTTATCCGACGGGAATTGATCATGGATTAATTGAGACGATTGCAGAGAGCGAGAAAGTCGTTCACTACCTTGATATCCCATTGCAGCATATGAATGATGAGATTCTCAAAGCAATGCGCCGGCCCGATAAAAAAGACAAGCTCCAGCGCCTGATCGAGGACCTGCGTCTTGCAATGCCCGATATTGTGTTGCGAACTACTATGATTGTCGGTTTTCCCGGTGAAACCGACCGGCAGTTCCAAGAGTTGCTGGACTTTATCAGATGGGCAAAGTTTGATGCGCTCGGATGCTTTAAGTTTTATCCCGAATCAGGAACTTCTGCCGCGGAACTGCCCAACCAGATCTCGGACGAAATCAAACAGCAGCGTCTCGATGAGCTGATGCTTGTCCAGCAGGAAATCGCTTTTGCTCATAACGAAAACAGAATCGGCAGTAAGCTGACCTGCCTTGTTGATTCGGTTGACTCCGAAGGTCTGGCTAAGGGACGTTTTTACGGTCAGGCGCCCGACATCGACGGCGTTTGCATAATAAAACAATGCTCTGCAAAGCCCGGAAAATTTATCGAAACAAGAGTCATTGGAACACAGGGCTATGACTTGCTCGTCGAGCAAATTTAGTATTGAATTATGCCGCTAAATGCGTAAACTTCTGATTATGTTAAAAATGATCCCGAACATTTTGACGTTCGGCCGGCTCGTTTTGACCATCGTGTTTTTGGTTATGATTCTGCTGGCGCCGCGATATTACGCCGATGGTGAAATTCCGTTTCCCGGCTTTCTCGATGTCGCCTTTATTCTTTTTGCCATTGCCGGACTGACCGATATCGTGGATGGATATGCCGCCCGCAAACTAAACGTGACCAGCAAGTTCGGTCGAATGGTCGATCCTTTAGCGGATAAAATCCTGGTCTGCGGAGCATTCGTTTGTTTTGCTATAATCGGCCAGCCGAAACTTTTCGACCTCGGTCCCGGCGCCTTAACAGCAATCCATTGGCTGGTGGCCGCTGTATTAATTGCCAGAGAAGCATACGTGACGATACTCAGACATATTGCCGAGGCCCGCGGCGTCAATTTCGCTGCGACCGTCTCCGGCAAAATCAAAATGTTCCTGCAATCTTTCGCCATCGGAACGGTAATAATCAGAATGGCCCACGTCCAGACCGCCACGTGGGGATACTGGTTCACAACAGTGACATTTACGGTGATGCTGGTAGTCACGGTCATCTCGGGCATCAGGGCAACACAGCGACCACACGGCCAAAAAGCGAAATAAAAGGAAAGAGGCTCATGAAAAAACAGGCATCTTATCACACAAGAATAATGGTAGTCTTCTGCGCGGCTGTTCTTTCGTTCACAAGTGCAGCAACGGCAAAGGATGAATTCCTGCCGTCGATTCCTGAAAAAAAGATGTGGAAACTCGCCTGGAGCGACGAATTCGACGGTACCCAAATCGACCAGTCCAAATGGGAAATCATGGGCGACCGGAAACGCCGGGACGGCTTCTGGCTCAAGGAAGATTCCTACCTCGACGGCAAAGGAAACCTGCTCATCCGCACGAAAAAGGACGGCGACCGTTACACAAGCGGGGCCATGCGCACCAGGGGCAAATTCGAGCACAAGTTCGGCTACTGGGTCTGCCGGTGCAAATTCCCCACGCAGGAAGGTCACTGGCCTGCGTTCTGGCTCCATGCCGGAACCGTCGGCAAAATTGGAGATGAAGGCCGGGACGGCACAGAAATCGACATCATGGAAAAACCGTGGCGTGAAGATAAAATCACGCAGAACCTGCACTGGGACGGTTACGGCAAAGAGCACAAAAGCGCCGGCACCGGCGAAATTACAATCCCCGGCATCAGTAATGGTTTTCATACATTCGCTTTGCATTGGACTCCGGAACAATACGTTTTCTACGTTGACGGCAAAGAAACCTGGCGAACCAGTGCCGGCGGCGTCTCGCAGGTCCCCGAGTACGCCAAACTCACCGAGGAAATCGGCAAGTGGGGCGGTGACATTACAAAGGCCGACCTGCCCGATTACTTCGTCGTCGATTACGTCCGCGTCTATGATATGGTCGATCGCGAAGATACTACGACACAAAAAGAGCTCATCCGTAAAGCCGTCGAAGTCCGGCCGTCCGCCCGGCAGCTCGCCTGGCAGCAGCTTGAGTTTATCGGCTTTGTCCACTTCGGCGTCAATACCTTCACTGGCAGAGAATGGGGCACCGGCACCGAAGACCCGAAAATCTTCAATCCCGAAAAGCTCGACACCGACCAGTGGTGCGAAATGATGAAGGCCGCCGGCATGAAGCAGGTAATTCTCACTGCCAAACACCACGACGGCTTCTGCCTGTGGCAGACGCGATACACGACTCACTCAGTCGCTTCGAGCAACTGGCGAAACGGCAAAGGAGATGTGCTGCGCGAGCTGGTCGAATCATGCCGCAAGTACGGCCTGAAAGTCGGCGTCTATCTGTCACCTGCCGAT
>JAFGPJ010000103.1 GCA_016936275.1 Sedimentisphaerales bacterium | reverse complement strand
GGAGCGGACATCTGGAACCAAAGCGATGAGTTTCATTTCGCATATAAGGTACTGACCGGCGCCGGCTCGATTATAGCCAAAGTCGAAAGCATCACTAATACTCACGCCTGGGCGAAAGCCGGCGTGATGATTCGCGATTCGCTGGAGCCCGATTCGAAATACGCCTTTGTATGTGTCACGCCGGAAAGCGGGATATCATTTCAATATCGCTTTAATGACAGCACCAATAGTGACAGCACGGACCAGGCGGACATCGCTGCCCCGCATTGGATCAAATTGGATCGCAGCCTATCAAGCAGCTTTACGGCTTATCATTCGACTGACGGCTCAACATGGATACCTATCACAAATTCTTTGCCGCAGAACATCAAGATGAATGCGAATGTCTATATCGGCTTAGCACTAACCAGTCACGACGATGCTCAAACGTGCCAGGCCAAATTATCGAATGTCCGGATTACCGGAACGGTCGGCCTGACATGGACCAACCAGGATATCGGCATAGACAATAATGCTGCTGAGACTCTTTATGTTGCTGTTTCCAATACTTCCGGCCAGCCTGCCGTCGTGGTCCACGATAATCCAGCCGCGGCTCAGATCGATACATGGACTGAATGGGTCATTCCACTTCAAACCTTTGCTGATCAGGGCATCGACCTGACTGATGTTGACAGGTTTGCAGTAGGTCTTGGAACTCGGGGCAATATAACAGTCCCTGGTGGTGCCGGTAAGATATTCATCGACGATATTGGTTTGTATCGTCCCAGAACTGCTCCGTAAAGATTACTCGGCCTCAAAGATTGCTTTGATTTCATCCAATGAGACAAGGCCGGTGCTGCCCAGCTTGATTTTGCCTTCGGAATCAATATAGAAACTACTCGGGATAGCTCTAATAGAATTGTACGGGGCCGGCAAAACACCCGTATCGAGCAAAATCGCATAATTCATTTTTGCTTGAGTCACGAATCGTTTGACCACATCCGGCCTCTCATTCGAGATAGCCAACATCGCCAAATTGTCCTTGCTGACGGTGTTTCGCAATTCGATCAGATGCGGTATCTCCATCCGGCACGGGCCGCACCAGGTCGCCCAGAAGACAATCAGCACATCTTTGCCCTTGTAGTCGCTCAGCTTATGCTCTTTGCCCTCTATGTCACTCAATGTGAAATCCGGAGCCGGCTTGCCATACCACGGCTGGAACGATGGACCCCAGGTTCTTGCCGCCTTGATTATCTGTTCCAGACTCGGCCCGCTGCTAGCCCTCGGACTGCTGCCAACCTGAGTCGGCCGGCCGGCCCAAATGCGTGCGATATCATCCGCCGCGGCGTTTACCTGGTCTTTGCCGGTGTGAAGAGCAAAATCAATCGTAAATGTTCGGCTCTGGTGTGGGGCGAGCTTAGGAACCCGGCCGTACTTACGCTCAATCGATCTGTTCCGCGGAAAGCCGGTCCCCGGCTCCAGGCCAGTCACATAACCGTCTTCCTCAGCCACCGGATTTTTCCAGAGCGTAAAGAACGGCAGCTCCCTGACCAAATATGCCATCGACACAGCCTTATCGCGGGCGGCGTTATAAAGCATCACCTTGGTCAGGTCATTCTCATCAGCCCAAAGCTGTAAACAATAAACCTGCTCCGGAAATCCCGCCCTGGCTTCAGTATATTTGTCATAATCGGAGATATCTTTTGCTGCGTGCTCGTTAATCGGCGTTACCTGCTTTACCGGCCCGAAGAACCTCGCTCCTTTTTCCATCAGCGGCGGGCCATAATTGCTGTGGTAAAGAATGCCGAACTCCTGCTCGACGGCGCTGTGATTTGTTATTGTGTCTGAAATCTGCAATTCGGCGGTGCCTGGAACGGTCGAAACCCGGGCCAATAAATCAAGCTTCGGGCCATGCAGTAAAGTTTCATCGACCCGGCCGCTTACGATGATACGATACGGCTTCTCACGTTCGACGATTATCTCCACCTTTGATGCCGGCGTGTTGCAAATCTTGCCATGCAGCGTCAGGTCCATCGTTGCTTTTTTGCCGGTATTATCGATGAACTCATCGGTCCCTGGCGCTCCGAAAAATTCCAGGCCGCAGCGAACCAGCCACTCGTTAAAACCTTCCAGCCAGCCCAAACCCTGCCGGCTTTCGAGATTGATGTATTTCGGGTGAACCAGCCCCTTAACGGGTGAATCCCAGCCGAGACGCAAATCACCCATTATCACTTCCTGAATCGACATTCCCCGTGTCGGTACGACATTAAAGCGGAGTTTGCCGTTATTGACCTCGATGACCTCGACGCCCTCCTGCCTGCCGCCGTGCAGGACATACTTTTTGACCGACCATGAAACAGGGCAATCCGGTGTAACTTCGCTGCTGGTCAGATTTGCGCTCTCTTTGTAGATATTCTGTTCGACGTCGGTGAGGACCAGCCGAAAAGGCTCAACAGCCTGGGCCATTGAGATCACAATTATTGCTATCAAAATCGATGTTAGCTTTTGCATGACTTAACTACCTTTCTATACGATACGATTTCCCTGATATTCTTTGTTTATCCTTTAATATTAGCGTTTGATGGTGCTTGTTCTGCACCTTTTGCAGTTAATTTAGCAAATCTACTCAAATTGTTCAAAAAGAATAACAGCCCTACAGAGCATAGAGGCCCAGAGCAATAGTCAATAGTCAATCGAAAATACTCAATGGCAATGTCTCCGTGAAACGGCGTTTTAATTTCATTCTGCGTATCATGTATTGTGGGTAGCTTTTCAGGAATTTCCGACACACTTTCTTTAACTTTTCCTCGTTTTCTCGCGTTTTCTGACCAATTTGCTAGGATTTTTCAGTTTTCTTCAAAAAATGCGGAATCACCAAAATTTATATTGTTGGTGCGGAAAAAACGCATTCTCTGTGGCATGATTTCCGTATCCCTCTGAAAAATGAGAAATTTTTTAAATTTAAGGTATTTTTCTTTGCATTAATACTGGGTACTTGGTTAAAATAGATAATAAAGCCAACGAGTCTTTCCAACTTGTGGCTTCGTGGCGTATTATGTATCCGTAGTTCCTGGGCAAGCACCGAAGCGTATTAGGTGTAGGGACAGAGTTGGAGTGAGGATTGTTTTTCGTGGTTGAGGTCATTTCAACTTTCTAAGCTTACAGTTCGAACGTGTTTTTCACATGGAGGGGAAAGGCCAGGTCCTAATAATTGAGTTTTTCTGACAAGCACAGGATTTGGTGAAGATTCTTTGTAGCTTGTTTGAAGGTTGTTTGCGACGGCAAAACCTGCGTGAAAGG
>JAFGPJ010000102.1 GCA_016936275.1 Sedimentisphaerales bacterium | reverse complement strand
GGTACCGAGAGTACACAAGAAGTAGCTGGTACGGCACCTTCCGACGCTGTGGTTTTATTCGACGGTAAGGATGTGTCGGACGGGGGCAAAGGTTTATCGGAATGGACTGACACCAAGGGCAATCCAACAAAATGGATCATGGGCGACGGCTATATGGAGTGTGTTAAAGACGCCGGCTACATTCAAAGCAAGCGGCAGTTCGGCTCGTGCCAATTGCACGTTGAGTTTGCCACACCCTCAACGGTTAGAGGTTCCAGCCAAGGCAGGGGCAACAGCGGCGTTTTTCTAATGGGACAATACGAAGTACAGGTTCTTGATTCATACGATAACAGGACATATGCTGATGGCCAGTGTGCTGCACTCTACGGCAGAGCGGTTCCTTTAGTCAACGCCTGCCGAAAGCCGGGCCGGTGGCAGTCGTATGATATCATTTTCCATCGTCCGGTTTTTAAAGGCAAGAAAGTCGTCAGGAAGCCGACGTTCACTGTATTTCATAACGGTGTGCTCGTCCAGGACCATGTCGAGCTGCAGGGAGGTACCGGTTGGGATGGCCCACATGCCATATCCGATTTTGTGCCGCATGGCGACATAGGACCAATCTCGCTGCAAGACCACGGCAACCCGGTGAGATACCGTAATATCTGGGTTCGGGAGCTTGACGACTAAGAAATCAAATGAATCAGCGTACCGCAAACCGGGACCTTTTTCATATCAAGAGGTCCCGGTTTTGTTTCGTTTCCGGTAAAATCATGCCGGACATCAATTCTGTATCATTACTTGCCGGGTAAAATGCTGCGTCATTACCTCATCAAGCCTGCCCGGAAATGCCGCCTCGATCTGCTCAAGATTTCTTTTGCCGAAAATCCATGCGATAGCAATCGGATCGGCCCTGTATTCGGTATGACCTTCGTAGAATCCGTATCGCATTATATAATACGGCACCATCTCGCCGCTAAAAATGTGTGAAAGCTTCTTTAACAGACCGGCCATCTGATCTTCTGTAAGATCAGGATATTTCTTACGCAGGAATGTCTTATCATTCTGGTCAGGCTCTCTCCATATCTCGATTTGAAACATTCCCTGAATTTCATCATCGAAAATAGATTCCTGCCAGCCCTTCGTGCCTTCGGCCTTCACGAGCACCTTTTGCCCGTTATAACAAACGTATTCGAAAGGTTCCCGGAGCCTGCCCATTCGATTCAGTTCGACATCTCTGAGTATCATATTCCAGATATGAAACAATGGCTTAGCCATTTGTGGATGCTTTAAGCCGAGCCGTTCGATCAGGCTGTTGTCGCCTTTAATAACAGAGATAATATCTTCATCATCGCTCATAAATCCGGCGCCGGACGACCTTCCCGGCCGGCCAAGATCGATAATTTCCACAATGGACCGGCCTGTTATTATTTTTGTTCGGTTCAGTTCGGTTTCGGAGTGTAGGCCGGTTCGGGCCAATGTGGGAAAGTCGCCGGCATCGATTTCAAGCTGCCGGCCTTTGCCCAACTGGTTCTGTTCGTAATTAAGCGGCCTGCCGTTCTCAACTGTCACGGGAACAATTGCATATTTTCCATCTTTTGTAAAAGCCGTTACGACTTGAATCCCGTCCAGCGTTGTGTGCGGCGAAGGAATATCCGGTTTTGCATCGAGCGTTGCCGGATAGCAGGGATACTCTTTCTGACCGCAATAAATCCTTTCGGGAAGCTTTTTTTCTGAAGTTTCAACCTGATTCGGCTCTTCTTTGACGACTCTATTTGTTTTAATTTGGCTCACAATCCAGGCTGCCTGTTCTCGGACATGATCGTCCCTGTTTATTCGAGCATCTATGAGTGCCTTGATAACCTTCTCAGAACTTATCCTTGTCAAAGCGACAGCCGCTTCATCGCTAACCATCCAATCGTCATCTGCTAACGCTTCAACTAACGGCTCAATCGCTTTTTCACATTCAATTTTTCCCAGCACCCAGGCCGCCTGCCAGCGAGTACCGCTGTGTTTGTCTTTTAATGTCGTGATAAGACATCCATCAGCCGCCTCGCTGATTTGCAGCAGTGCTTCGCGTGCATTGAGTCGGACAATCCAGCTTTCGTCCTTCAGGGCATCGATAAGACTACCAGCAGCATTTTCAGCTTTGATCTGGCCAAGCGACCTGGCGGACGCAGCGCGAACATATTGATCCTCGTCACTGAGTGCTCGAATTAGGGCGGCAGCCCCTTCCTTATCACCAAGCCTCCCAAGAGCCTGGACACATTTCCACCGGACAAACTGGCTCTCATCTTTCGAAACCCGGGAAAGTATAACAGCAGCTTCTTTCGGTCTAATCTCTGCTATTGTCAGAGCGACCGAGCCGCGAACGTATGGATTCAATCCGGCATCCGAAAGCGACTTAACCACTGCTTCAACTGCTTGCTGTGAACCGATCTTCGCCAAAACATTCACCACCTTGGCATGAATGATCCAAGTCTTGATACTTCTGTCTTGCAATGTGCGGATAAGAGGTTTGACAGCAGGATCTCCGATTTGCACAAGAGCATCAACCACATTTTGAAAGTCTCTCTGCCCGAGCTTACTGATCAGTTCATCAATCTTTTGCGATTCATTGGCACCAACCGCTAATCCTCCGGTCATGAACACAAGCAAAACCATCGATCCGAAAAACAAACGTTGCCATGTTGTCATTATCAACGCTCCTTTTAAGTCTGTTTTTTGCTGCTTCTTCGCAAACTAAATCTTATCATCACGATACCAAGCTGGACGCACCTTCTCCACAAATGGTTGACAGATAAATCTAACTTGTTTGAATTTCCAATATTTTTATTACCTTATGGCTGCACACCTTATCCCGTCACCGGGCTGGGAAAACTGATGGCTTCGGTAATCGCGGTTCTCGGTATAGGAATGTTTGCCCTGCCGACAGGCATTTTCGGAGCAGGCTTCGTCGAAGAAATGGGCCAGCGACAAAAATCTTCACAATGTCCGCACTGCGGCAAGGAAATATCAGGTACGCGCGTTCCTTGATCAGAACAATGGTGTACTGTGCATACCTACAGCTATTGTTCTATTGTAAATCTAAAACGAATTTACAATTTTAACGATCTTGTATAACGTAACGAAAGCAAACCAAAAGCAACCAGCAGCAAACTTGAGGGTGCAGGGATTCGCAAAGATTCAATATTGTCAGCATCATTGTCGAAAACGATATAGTCGGCCGGTTCGGAAGTGGACTGCATGTCGTTGTCCAACTCGGATGACTGTTCAGGGATTGATGCCTGGGAAATTATTTGCTGTGTTAGAAGTTCATCCGGTATAACGTAGAAAGTTTCGTTTAAAAGAATATTCTGAAAAAGATCTCCTTGGCGGATTTCATCCGGATTCGAATGCAACCGCGCAGAATCATTTTTCTGGAGGATTTTAAATGAATTGTATTCGTACAGATATAACACTAGGGTTGTGAAATTATCCCCCCAGTGATCAACCGAATCGTAATAGCCGCTTGCGGCCGAGTTGAAATCATCCCAAAATGTCACAGACGCGGATAAGTGAGATACATTTACTAAAACAATGGCAATAAATGATACTAACACTGGGGGAAATAATCTGGGCTGTTTCATGTTTTGCCTCCTCTGCAATATCAACAGACACTCCTTTTCCAGACAATCGTACAAAACACTGGAGATGGTTCATTAGCCATTGATGCTCTGTGAAGTTTGGCTTACCAACCGCTCCAACGTCCTATAATAAAACATGTCAAAAAGGGACTGTCCAGAGGAAAAAATAAAATTTCAAATTTTTTTTATTTCCCCATGAGTTGAAAGCTTTGCCCCCTAAGGGACAAGCTATCTCATGGGATTAATTTGGCTTTAAAGGCTTGTGCTTCGATGAATTTTATTATGTTATAAATTATAGAATTGCATGGCACGGGGATATCGAATTTTTCGGCTAACCTGATTACGGCTCCATTTAAGGCATCGATTTCAGTCGGTTTTTTCGCCATTAAGTCCTGCAGGGTCGAGGATTTGTGCTCGGCCGTGTCAGGCACGAGTTTGCCGTAGAAGACCTCAAGAAAATCTTTTACAGATTCCCAGTGAGTTTCATAGCCGGCCTTTTTCATCACAGCAAAGACTTCCTCGACAATAACATTCATAATATTACGTGTTGATTCATGCTCCGCCAGCATCCCATAAGGGACATCGAGAATCGCACCGAGCGGATTCAGGGCACAATTATAGAGCATTTTGGCCCAGATATCTTTGCCGATCTGGTTGGTTGTTTGACAGGGGATGCCTCCCTTGTTCATCGCTTCTGCCAAATCCTGCACAACTGACAAGCCGGCTCCGAACAGACTGCCGATATGAATAGAGTCAGCGTGGACCGTGATTTCGACCTCATTTGGTTTGTGTCGCTGGAATCCCGTAATTACACGTGCCGTGTAGATTGTTTCCTTGTCGAAAAAGGATGTGAGCGCCTCTGCATTACCCCATCCGTTCTGAAACAGCACGACTTTCGTTCTTTTACTGAATAAGGATTTATGCTCGTTGAGGTCTTTAGCGGCCTGGTATGAATCGAAAGATTTGGTGCATAAAAGTATGTAATCGAAAGTTTGCCGGTCTAGTTCACTCAGCGATGTATTGCAGTTGAATTTCGACGGCCCGGCGTGATATTTCCCGAAAATCCCCGTCCGGAGAAGGCCATCTTTCTGTAGAGACCGGACGGTTTTTTCTCGTGCGATAATATAAACCTGTACCTTTGATTTCAGCAGACAGCTTGCCAATCCAAGCCCAACCGCACCGCCGCCATAAATTAATGCTCTCATGTTCGCAGCTGCACTTTAAGTAAATCCGAGTTTTCCTAAGCCTGCGAACATTATAGCTGATAGAGAGCCTTATATCAAACCTCATACTACCTGTCGTTATTTCTATTGTTGTTCCTGAAGCTTCAGATTTCCTGAATCGATAAGAAAAAGAATTGAAGAAATAAACTATCGGGCTTAAACTGGTTATTGCACAGATCTGAGGGGGCTTGTATTAATAACATCGTGATCTGAAAAATTGGACGGATTTAAGGAACCAAAATGAAAAAGCTGATATGTCCTAAATGCAAGAAAGTTCATCTTCATTCAACTGACGATGAATGTCCTGGTTGTGGAGGAACAGACTACAAGGATTTCAAGAACAGCGACGAATACCTTCGTAAAGAAGTAAAAATTGTTCTTGAAGAAAGACGAAAATATGGTCTGGACGGCCTTGTGAGCGGACTTAACAACGTCATTATTAATACCGAGCCGGACAGGCAAAAAGCTGTTGTGGAAGAGCTTCT
>JAFGPJ010000101.1 GCA_016936275.1 Sedimentisphaerales bacterium | reverse complement strand
TGACCGACTGCGCTTATAACCGGTATTGTCGAATCGAAAATCGCCCTGGCCAAAACCTCCTCATTAAAAGCCCAAAGGTCCTCGATTGCTCCGCCGCCTCTGCCTACAATCAGAACATCAAGCTTGAGTCTTTGATCGCGCCTGTTTATATCATGCAGTGCCGCGGCGATTTTTTCCGCAGAGCCTTCGCCCTGTACCGGAACAGGATATAAAAACAGTTTTGCGCACGGCCATCGGTTGTGAATACTGTCTGTGATATCGCGTAGTGCCGCACCTGATTCGCTGGTCAATATGCCGATTCGCATTGGGTAAGGGGGCAAAGCTTTCTTATGTACTTCGTCGAACAGCCCCTCTCTCCGGAGCTTTGCGACCATTTGCTCGAATGCCAGTTGAAGGGCTCCGACACCGGCCGGTTCAATCTTATCAACATAAAGCTGGTACTTGCCGCCGGGAGCGTAAACGTCAATATGGCCTGTGCTTAGAACTTCCATTCCGTCTTCAGGTGAGAATTTGACATTCTTAACCTTGCTCGCCCACATCACACATGGCAATACGGCACCTTCGTCTTTCAGAGAAAAATAACAATGCCCGCTGGTATGATGTTTGAAGTCACTTATTTGACCTCTTACTATCAGTTGCGGGGGCAGATTTTCCTCGAGAGCAACCTTGATAAGTGAATTGATCTGACTGACTGTATATATTTTTTTTGTTTTCGGCATCTATCACAACTATACGAAGAGCGTCTTATGATTTATTTATTAGTGATGTCGATTATATGTTCAGCAATATCTCATATCAATTTCCAATTAACCATAAAATTGCCACAGGCTGTCGGTTTAAATTGTAAACCGACTTGTAAGGCAGTTAACCACCTAGTTTTGCATCACAAGAGATATAGGGATGATATTCGCAGATTTCGACTTATTTGCTTTATAAAATGTTATCGGAACATGTTGATGTTCCTTGATAATTTTCTCATGTTAAAGAGAGCTGTAAAATTGTAGTCATGTGCATAAAATTCAAAAATCCGGATTTCTCACAGTAGAGAATATATTTGTAAGTGCCCATCATTAAAGGGATTACTGGAATATTGATGTTGCTGGTTCTGCCTGATTGGTGCCTTGAAGTTAAGCTGGGCATATATTCTGCGGAAGCATCTGGGTATTTAGGAAATGGAGACTTGACAAAAAGCCGATTATCAACATAAAATGTATATGTTTTGTTTGGTACCTTCACGGAGGATGTACTCTCAAGTTTACCACGCAGATGGTAATCCTATTGTTGCTCAAGGAAGTATTAATGGTTTTTAGCTACTACTTTGGAGCTATATCCTTTGATGTATCCGATTATACGTAAGCATTTGGATAACGGGGTAGATATCTTCGATTCTATAGCTTTCATGACGGGCAAAGTACCGGTGTTTTTGTTTTGGATTTTTGCTGTTTTGCTTTTGATATCATCCGGTATTACATATCGTGTCTTGGCATCTCGCCTGAAACTTGTTGTCGATACTCCTGTTGAGCTGCCCGTACCACTGAGTGCTTTTCCTAAGCAGATAGGTAATTGGGTCGGGAAAGACGTTCCAATTCCGCCGAACATACAACGTGCAGCCCGGAATGATGCTTTTCTAAACCGTTTCTTTACTAATCAAGTAAGCAACCAGTGGGCCAATGTTTATATAGCTTATACTGCTCACCCACGAACGATGCTGGGTCACCGACCGCAGATATGTTATGTTGCCGGTGGGTGGGTGCATGAAGGTACTGAGATGACAAACGTAACATCCAGCACTGGCAGGGAGCTGCCTTGTTTACTGCATCGCTTCCGCAGGCCATCTCCGGAGACGGAAGAAATAGTGGTTTTGAATTTCTATATTGTTAATGGCCGGCTAACGTCCGATGAACGAGTTTTTTCCGGTGTTGGATTTCGAACTCCGAATATCGACGGGGATCCGGCTCGTTATGTGACACAGGTTCAGATAAGCTCGGTATTTGAGAATTCGGTCCGGTCCGTGGCGAAGGATATAACTGAACAGGTACTCGATTTTTTCCCTGATGAGAATGGCAAGGTCAGGGCGGCTGAGTATGTCGAAACTTCGAGCGATGTTCAGAAATCAATGCCGGGCAAAAAATAGATTTAGACATTACCGGCGATGGCCGGTAGCAGTAAGGTTAATATAAGAGCTTATATTCAATAAGCTTAGGGCAATTTTTTAATGCGCCCGACAGGGACGAAGTGCGTACACTTTCAGACAATTCAAAGATTTTGAATGTCCATCATAAAAATCACTGTGATCCATTAATTTCAGGCAAATAGGAGTTTGCAATAAAACCAGATGGAAGATTTGTCACAAGAAATAAACTTTAAACAGTCATCCGGGGCGTTACGAAAGATAGTCTCAGATAAAATCAGCCGGCTCAAAGGTACGGATATAAAGGCAAAGAGTATCCGTGCTGTGATGGCTTTAGGTGCTGGAACGTTTGCCGGGCGGAGCATGAGATTTATTCGGAGCATGATTCTTGCTCGAATCCTGGCTCCGAAACAAATCGGTTTAATGGCCATTGTTATGAGCGTAATAACGATTTCTGAAGCCCTTATAGAAGTTGGCGTAAAGCAATCAGTTATCCAAAACAAAAAAGGCGCAAGTGCCGAATATCTAAATGTTGCCTGGTGGATGCAGGTGGTCCGTGGATTGCTACTCTTTGGAATAGCATTCATTCTGGCTCCCTGGATAAGCTCTTTCTACGGTAAACCGGAATTGCTGAATTTACTTCGTGTCGCTTTTATTGCCATAATGCTGCGTGGCTTTATGAGCCCGCGTGCCCACGTTCTCGAAAAAGAATATAAGTTTGGCCGAGTAGTATTACTTATTCAGGGCAGTGCTGTATTGGGTGCGATTATATCGGTCGGCCTGGCTTTATTAATGAGGAATGTCTGGGCGCTGGTTATTGGTTTTGTAATAGAGATGGCAATATTATGTATTTTATCTTTCATATTAGTGCCGTTCGTGCCCAGATTTGAAATTGACAGGAACAGTCTGATTGAATTATTGAAATTTGCCCGTGGTATGTTCGGTTTACCAATATTGACAGCGTTCAGTTTTCAAGCACCGATCCTGGTTCTTGGCAAGGTAATATCAGAAGATCAGTTAGGTTTATATAGTTATGCAGCTATTCTTAGCCACATTCCGGTTGACCTGTACATAAGAACAATCGCCCCAGTTGTGCTTCCGGTGTTCTCTGAAAAGCAAGATGACAAAAGCGCTCTCTGTCGGGGTATTTTGCGTACTACTCAGTGGACAGCTTGTTTCTTTGTCCCAATAGTTGCTTTCATGGCTTGTTGTGCGAGTGGATTGCTGTTGTTGGCCTATGGCCCTAAATATGTTGCTATGGCCGTTCCGTTTGCTATTTTGTGCCTGGAAATTGTGGCTCAAAATCAAGCGGTGAGCTTAGCCGGTTTGTACATGGCCGTAGGTCAACCACACTTACAACGTCGCTTTGCTGTAATTCGTGCTTTGACTATTATTGGATTAATGTATCCGGTGGCTGCTCTTTTTGGGCCTATAGGGGCCGCTTTTGTTATTGTTTTTTGTAACATTGCTGTTTTGTTTATGCAGGTACTCAAGGCCAGAGAAGTAATCAACCTGAATTTAAGCAGGTACATACGTACTTATGTTCCCGGCTTGCTGATGGCATTACCAAACATAATGACCGCAGGATTGCTTTGGATCTTTGGAGTGGATTCTCCTTTGTTAGTCCTTACTATTAGTGCCTTAGTATTGATTGTAACATTTGCAGTAAGCGTATTCCTTATGAGCCGACCCAAATCAACTCTCCAATCTCAACAAAAACTGTGAATAAGCTGAGACAGAGATCTTCATCTAAGATTGAAAGTGTTTTAAGAAGAGCATGGCAGAAAAAGAAAATATGAAGATATGCCTACTTGGTGCTTCGTTTGATACGGGCAACCTGGGAGTCAGTGCTTTAGCCGAATCGAGTATCAAGATTATCCTTAATCGATGGCCCGACGCTGAAATTGTGCTATTAGGGACCGGATCGACTGATGGTGAGCATTGCCTGAAGCTGTCGGGAAGAGAGATTCATGTAAAAATAGAGCGTATGAGATTTTGTAAGAATGTGTTTTTGCGATCTCATTTCTGCGTGTTGTTGTTGAACGCTTTATTGCTGAAACTGCTGCCGTTTAGAAGGTTCCGGAATCTGTTGTCTGCGATCAACCCTTATGTCAAAACACTGATTGAGACAGACAAGTTTTTCGACATAACCGGCGGTGACAGTTTCAGCGATATATACGGATTACGAAGGTTCCTGATATATGGTTTTTTACAGAAATGGCTTGTTACGCAATTCGGTAAGGAGCTGATATTGCTGCCCCAAACATACGGGCCCTGCACAAGATCAATCACACGACGCATGGCAAAGAGTGTTTTGAAGCGGGCCAGCGTTGTTTACGCAAGAGATACCGAAAGTGTTGAATACGTACGAGAGCTTTTTGGCAACCACAGTGTCAATGGGAAGTTGCGTTTTATGCCGGACGTTGCTTTTATCCTGGATTCAGATGAGCCGGAAACTATCGACGTCGGATCTCTGGATAATGTGCGGAAAGAAGATTCTGTTGTGGTTGGCTTGAATATCAGCGGTCTTCTTTTCAATGGCGGTTATACGCATGAGAATATGTTTGGTCTGAAAATCGAATACCGCGAATTGATAAATAGTATTGTCGATTATCTTATGAAGGATGAGAAGGTACTTGTTCTGTTGGTGCCGCATGTTTTGACTCCGAGCAGAACTGTCGAAGATGACCCAAATGCGTGCCGGCAACTATACGATAAGCTAAGCAAGAAATATCCCGGCAGGATATTCCTGACACAGGGCAAATATAACCATAACAATATCAAATATATCATCGGATTGTGTGATTTCTTTATTGGCTCACGAATGCACGCTTGTATTGCGGCATTATCACAGTCTATACCGGCAGTTGGAATTGCATACAGCAAGAAATTCCATGGCGTTTTTGAAAGTGTCGGGCTTGGAGATTGTGTGGCTGATGCTTATCAATGCGGCAACAATTCCGAACTGCTTTCAATAATTGAGGCTGCTTTCGAAAAGCGCGATCAAACCAGAAAACATTTGGATAAGGTAATTCCAAAAATTAAAGCAGAGATATTGGAGATGCTCGAGGTTTAAAAATGTCACGTACGCATAACCAAAATAATCGACCCCGTAATCGGAAAGAAGGAAAGGAAGCACGGCTTATTGGAGAACTGTTGTTCAGATTATACGGCCTGACAGAGCTTGCTACTGTTCACAGATGGATTCGGAGAAATATTTTGCGCCTTGAAGGAGGCGGGCATTATTCTCGTACGATTAGAAGAATATTCTCCGTTTATCATCAAGTGGACATAGGTATGTATACGAGCGGTCCATGTTATTATCCCCCGCACCATTTCCCTGCCGGCACGAAGATAGGTCGTTATAGCGGGGTATATGAAGAAACAGTACGAATGTTTACTGTGAACCATCCATTGGATCGTATATCGACTCATGCGATTTTTTATAATCCGAACCTTGGCTATGCTAAGAAGGAAGCTGATATACAACGAAAGGGTATGCTAATCGGCAATGATGTCTTTGTAGGTCACAATGTCACTATACTGCCTGGTGTCAATAAAATCGGAGATGGCGCGGTGATAGGAGCCGGATCTGTGGTCACCAGGGATGTGCCTGATTTTGCTATTGTGGCCGGCAATCCGGCAAAAATAATACGATATCGTTTTTCCGAAGAGACACAACTCAGGGTCAAAGCATCGAAATGGTGGGACAAGGATATAAGGGACCTGGATTTAGACAAGTTCGCAGTACCGGTCGAAAATGGAGAGGGTGTAGATCTTAGTAAGCTATCTCTGCGCTGATAAGTTTTCAAATGCTGATTTATTATTAGAACCATATCGAACAAGGATATTTTTGTAGTTGAGGACAGAATAATTATGAATGATGTACCTTCATCGAGCAGCAAGAAACAGATAAAGATTTTATTATCGCCACCGATGAACAGGACTTTTCAGCGAAAAGTTACAGTTCCAGATCTTAATGATGGAGGACTGGGTTATATCGTGGCGGCATGTAAGAAAGCAGGAGCAGATGTTGCATTTCTAACTTGGAACACAAATCTGGATATGGAGACCTTTCGAAAAAAACTTCTTGAAATACGCCCCGATATTGTCGGACTCAAAGTTTTCACGACAATGTTTAAGGAGGCACATGCAACTTTACGCTGCATCCGAGAGACACTTCCCGATGCCATTAATCTTATAGGTGGTCCACATCCATCAACAAGCCGGCCCTCGGATTTGTTTGTAGAGTTTGAAGGTCTGCTTGATTATGCTATTGCCGGCGATGGTGAGCATGGGATTGTTGAGCTGCTAAATCAGGTAAGAATTGCTGGTGGGAAGCCGGAAAGTACTAAACTTTCCGCCGTGCCTGGATTGATATATCAGAATGGCTCTAAGGTATGCAGCAACGAGCCACGACTCGATGTTGAGCTGGATACTCTTGCTCCTGTGGATTGGAACCTGCAGGAACCGGTTTGGTTTGGTTCATCACATGGCCTGGACAAATTCAGTACAGGTGCACTGGTCTCGGATTCGCGGGGTTGTCCCGCTCGATGCGGTTTCTGTATGTCTCAGGCGATTAACGGCCCAAAGCCTCGCCACCGCAGCCTGGAGAATCTCTGTGGCGAGATCGAAGAGCTGGCGCATAAACATGGTGTTCGTGTTTTGGTCTTTACGGGAAATGCGTTCATGTCTGATGTTAATTATGTTCGTGAGCTTTGCGAATGGTTCATAAAATTCGATACGCCAATGGAATGGTCATGTACCGGCTCAGCTTATGATCGCAATTTATTAAAGCCTGGATTGCTTGATCTTATGCATCGTGCCGGCTGCACTTTAATTTATTTTGGCATTGAAAGCGGCTGCCCTGAAGTACGTAAGCGGTTACATCAACCTATCGCACTTGAGGAATGCACTAACATTGTCAAGCAAACAGTTAAAGCAGGTATTCGTGCCGGTTGTTATTTTATGTTCGG